>NZ_JASFYM010000016.1 GCF_030055635.1 Methanothrix sp.
ATCGCGTGTCTGTCTCCATCTAAGCTGCTCCTCTCTCCAAACCTGTGAGCCGGCTAAAAATGTTTGCCGCAGGCCATGCAGAGAAAATTGTTCGGAAAATGAATGTTAATGCGAAATGCAGGATAAATCCAGAAGGACCGGTAAATCCACCCAACGATCGACCTCTCTGAGAGCATCAGGTATGCTGCGATCGTTCAAGGTGCTGATATGGAGTGAACTCCTCTGCATTCAGTCCGGAGATGCGCCCTGATGCTCTCCATCATGAGGACAATTCTCATCCAGATTGAAGAAAGGCCTCACGCAGTCTACTTCAGCTCTTTCTCAGCCCGCTCTCATCTGCGAGCCGCCGGATGAGATATTCTGTCCTTTTGCCGTACCAGCCGAGCCTCACGTATCTCGGGTACACCGGCAGTCTTTCCACGAGCACGATCCCTTTAAGCTCATCGATCTCGGGCCATCTCCTCTCCGGGTTTATCCAGTCAGGGGTCACGGGGCTGATTCCACCGAGATCATCCGCTCCGGCTCTCAACAGCGGAACTGGATCCACGAGGTTCGGGGGAACCTGAATGGATATCTCCGGCTGCAGGACCCTGCGGGCGATCGATACCAGCTCCGCCATATCACCTATCGAAGGAGGCTGCATGCCCTCTGACTCAGTCCCGGGCTTCGGGTCCAGAGGCTGGATTATGACCTCCTGGATGTGGCCGTATCTCCTGTGCAGCTCCGCTATCGCCTCAAGAGATCTGATCCTGTCCTCAGGACCCTCGCCTATGCCAACGAGTATGCCAGTGGTGAACGGTATCCTGATCGCGCCTGCGTCGGATATTGTCCTTATTCGCACCTCCGGTCTCTTTCCCGGAGATCTCTCATGCACCTTAAGATGTGCTGTGCTCTCGAGCATCAGGCCCATCGAGGCGTTGTAGGGCGCCAGGAGCTCCAGCTCCTCGCGTGTGAGTATTCCCGCGTTGGTGTGAGGAAGAAGCCCCCTCTCCAGGGCGAGCTCGCAGAGCTCCACGATGTACTCCAGGAGTTCCATCCGGTCGCCGCGCACCTCCCACGGCCTATCCCCCATCGTGAAGAGCGCCTCTGAGCAGCCCGCCCTCTGCGCTCTGTCCATCAATCTCAGGGCATCACTTCTTGATATCACCCTGGCGCGATCCGGATCACGCCTGAACGAGCAGTAGCCACAGGCGTTTCTGCAGAGGTCTGTTACAGGTATGAAGACGTTTCTCGAGAAGGTCGCCCTCAGCGCCTCAGCTCCACGAGCTTCAGCGTGTACCCCTTCGCGCACTCCTCCGGCGCCTCTCCAACGACCTCCACTATCGTGCATCTGTCGCCCCTCTTGAGCCCGGCGGGATGGCATATATCGTACATCCTGCAATCACTCACATCGCAATCTATCGGCTCGTAGATTATCTTTGAGCCTGCGAAAGACTTGCGCGCATCCATCGCCGCGATCGTGGGGCTCTCCGTGACCTCAACAGCGCGCACACCCTCCTCGTGCAGAGGGCAGTCATGGACCAGCTCCCCCTTTATCCCGAGTATCCTGTACCTCCTTCCGGGCTCCAGGTTCATGCATGTGTTTCTGAGCTTGCAGCTCTCGCACTCCGGCGTGGGTCCGTTGAATATGAACTCCATGCCGATCGTCGCGAGCTTCGTTCCTATCAGGGTGATCTGAGTTGTCGGCTCGGCCATATTTTAACCTCCTGAATAATAATCTTCATATCACCTTTGTCGCCTCTGCAGCCGCTCTTGCTGCATCTGGTGTCAACCCGCTTCCGAGTATCGTGTACCTCTCGGGCCTGATCGTGTGCGCCTGGGTCAGGGCCTCGACCACCACATCCTCCGGTATGTTCAGCTCGTGTGCGGATGTGGGTGCGCCGAGCACCTTGAGCGTCTCGCGGATCATCCTCCAGTCACCGCCGTGCAGGTACATCATTATGATCGTTCCTAGACCACAGAGCTCGCCATGGAGCCCGCATCCCGGGGCGATCCTGTTCAGGGCGTGCGCAAACATGTGCTCAGATCCGCTTGCGGGTCTGGACGATCCCGCTATGCTCATTGCAACGCCGCTGGATATCAGCGCCTGGACCACTATCTTCGCCGAGGGCTCATGGCCCGGCTTGATGCTCGGGGCCATCTCGACGACCATCCGGGCGGTCATGCTCGAGAGTGCGGCTGCATACTCGCTGTAATCCTCACACCTGAGCCTCTTCGCGAGCTTCCAGTCGAGGATCGCGGTGTAGTTCGATATTATATCACCACATCCAGCTGACATCAGCCTGGGAGGGGCTCTGGATATTATCCCTGTGTCGGCTATGATCGCAAGAGGCGCGCGGGTTGGAATGGACTTCGTCTCGCCGTCCATGTTGAGCGATGCCATCGCTGAGGCGATCCCGTCATGAGATGCGGCTGTCGGAACACTGAGATACGGTATGTCGAGATGGAATGCGGCGAGCTTTGCTATGTCTATCGACCTCCCGCCGCCTGCTCCTATCAGGAAATCCGCCTTGAGGTCCAGAGCAAATGACCTCACGCGCTCAACCTCTGCAGGCCTGGAGTCCCTTGTGATCACGACCTCCGCCTCGAAGCCTCGCTCTCCGAGACGCGCCGCGAGGTTGTCTCCAGCCACGGATCGGGTCTGTGGACCTGTTATGACAACCGCCCTGCCGGAGAGGCGGAGATCAACGCAGACATCTCCTATATCCGCGAGAGCTCCAGCGCCTGCGACGACCCTTCTGGGCAGCTCCATCCAGCTCGCACTTCTGGTTCTCATTCTCTCCGCTCAAATCAGATCTTGATCTCGGTTCTGAGATCCTGGAGTATCTTGTCCCTGATTGTATTGACCTCAAGGCTTGTCCTCTTCCTCGGTCTGGGCAGATCTATCTCGATGATCTCCTTCACCCTGCCCGGCCTCGCGGAGAAGACGATGATCCTGTCACCGAGGTATATCGCCTCGTCGACGCTGTGCGTGACGAATATTATCGTCTTTCTTTCCTGCTCCCATATCCGCAGGAGCTCTGACTGCATCACGTTTCTGGTCTGTGCATCCAGCGCTCCAAACGGCTCGTCCATGAGCAGTGCCTTCGGATTGTTGACGAGAGCTCTTGCGATCGCGACCCTCTGCTTCATGCCTCCGGAGAGCTCATGAGGGTACCTGCTCTCAAACCGCTCCAGCCCTACCATCTTCAGGTACTCCCTCGCAAGCCTGTACCGCTCCTCCTTCGGCACCCCCCGGATCTCCGGGCCGAACGCGACGTTGTCCAGAACTGTGCGCCATGGAAAGAGGGAGTACTCCTGGAAGACCATGCCCCTCTCAGGCCCGGGACCTCTTATGGGGGCGCCATCGAGCAGCACACTTCCAGAGGACGGGAACTCGAGACCTGCGATTATCCTGAGCAGCGTGGTCTTGCCGCATCCAGACGGCCCGATGAAGCATACGAACTCGCCCTCATCTACGGACATGCTTATGTCCCGGAGTACCTCCATGCTCTTTCCATCGACATCGAAGACCTTTGATACCGATCTGACCTCCAGCAGGGACATTCGCTCAGGTTCTCCTCCAGCATACCGTATAGAGCTTTCCGTAGGGATGCGGCTGGCCGAGGTGCAGATCGAACTTGCTGTGTGGGATCTATTGCGATCTCACCTGCAGGTCATGTTGTCGAGCATGATATAAAGCAGGGTGCAAGCTCCTGTCTTCAGGCCGGCGAGTTGGTCACAGAGGTGCATGAGCACATAAGCCCGTACCAGATCCAGACCCCTAAACTACCACAAAAGAATAGATGTCATCCCCTGTGACGCTCACAGAGGATGGTATGAGCTCATTCCCCCTTGATGGTCTCCACGGTCACAACCCTGTATGCGTATCTTATCTTCATCTCCTCTCTCGGTGCCACCTTCAGGTTCCACTTGAGGAGGGTCGCGGTCATCTCCGATGGCTCGGGGGAAACAGCGATCACCTTCGCCTCCATCGGTATGGTGTCTTTTACCTCGAGATCGATCTCCTTGTCGGTATTGGATTTGATCTCCAGCTGATATGTCCAGTTCTCCGTGGTCACCTTTGCGGTGCCGTTTCCGAAGGAGACGATATTTTCAGAGATGTTGTAGTCCATGAGCTTCTTCGAGAGCTTGAGATCCGCGGATGGCCCCAGGCTCAGGGATGCGTTGGCTCCTTTCGCAGTGTAGGGCATGCTCAGGGTGGTCACGTACTCCCCGTCCCTGAATATCTGCGCGTTTCCATCGGGCCATGGATGATCAGCTGTGTTGTTCGCCCTGATCTCCTCCCTCGCAGGACCGTCCGGACTGTAATAGGCATCCCATGTGTAAACGCGCCAGGCAGGTGCGAGATCCTCGAAGAGAGGCAGACCTATCGATTTTCCTGCGACGAGGTCTGTCCTGTTCTCCAGAACGAACACGAAGAGCGTCTCAAGCTCGCCTGTCGGAGCGGCTGCGGCGATATCATACACAGAGAGCTCCACAGCTTTGGCTGCGGTCGGGGCTGGGGCTCTCATCAGAATCGGAATCTCCCTCTCCGGCATCGCCACGAGCCTGATCTGAACGTTCTTCAGGTCCTCCCTGAGATCGACGTTTATAAGGGCATTTGCGGTCAGGAGCATCGAATTGTTGAGGAGATGTATGTAGTAGTTCGGAGCCCATTGACCTCCATTCCTCACCAGATAGCTGAGCAGGAATCTCTGTCTTGCAGTTGATGAGACGTTCATGGTGTACACAGGCATCTTGTCGTAGACTATGCGCTCCAGCGAGGAGTTTGTTACAAGGAAGAGAACAGAACTAGTATCTGCATTCTCCGGAAGGTCGACGACGAATTTGTGTATTCCCTCCGTCAGGTCCATGCTGCCCGTCCGCTTTACGAATACGAGGCCGTCCTGATAGATCGTCACAGAGTCGACAGGCAGGCTTATCGCGGTTGTGGCCACGACCTCCTTCGCGCTATCTCCTGCAGAGCATGAGACGGTGAGAAGGAGCATGGCAAGAATTATCCATGATCTCATATCGAATCCCCCATTGTACTGAGAACTCCTTCCAGATATAGACTTCCCCCAAAAGCACCGGCACTCTGAAGAGGCGGAGGAGCGATTGCAGTTCTGCATTCAGATGCGTGCGACGGAATGCTTATATCCATTAGCGTTGCTCTCCAAGATTCTTGCTAGATGGTGTTCATATGTTTCTGGATTTCATGAGCGAGGTCGAGGGGATACTGAAAGAGGGTCTCGATCGATGCGGCCTGAGCGTATCACTGGAGAACAGCCTGGATCTGAGCCCGCATGCGGATCTCTCCACAACCATTGCGTTCAGGCTCTCGCCTGTTCTGAGGAGGAGCCCGAAGGATATTGCAGCTGATATATACAATTCCATGGGCTCCCCGTCGCGCTGGGTCGACCGCGCGGAGATTGTCGGGCCGTACATAAACTTCTACATGAGCCGCAGCTTTCTGGATCATGTTGTTGTTGAGGCCCAGGGTGAGGATGCCTGGATGGGCAGGATGTCGGGCTCGGTCATAGTTGAGCACACATCCGCGAACCCCGATGGGCCGCTCCATGTCGGGCACATAAGAAACTCCGTGATCGGAGATACAATCGTCAGGATACTCCGCCGTGCCGGATACAGCGTCGAGGCACAGTACTACGTGAACGATATGGGAAGGCAGACCGCAATGGTGGTCTGGGGATGCGATCACCTCGATCTCGACGACTCCAAGCCGGACCATGCGATAGCGCGCGTCTACATCGCAGCTCACAGGATCATGAACGAGCGGCCCGAGCTCTCCGCAGAGGTGGACGAGCTCATGAGGCGCTACGAGTCCAGGGATCCGGAGACTGTGGAGAAGTTCCAGCGCGCAGCGAAGTACGCCATCTCGGGCATCGAGAGCACCCTGCACAGGATGAACATCCATCACGACTCCTACAAGTGGGAGTCGGAGTTCGTATGGGACGGCTCTGTCGATGAGATTCTGGAGATGCTGGAGAGGACAGGAAGGACCGTCCTGAAGGATGGTGCTCTCCAGCTTGATCTGAGCAAGGAGGGCTTCGAGAAGAGCCTGGTGCTTAGAAGGGCAGATGGGACGACGCTCTACACAACAAGGGATCTCGCGTATCACAAATGGAAGGCGGAGAACTACGGGCGCGTTGTGGAGGTGCTCGGAGCGGACCACAAGCTCGTATCAGCTCAGCTCCGCACAGCGCTGCGGATTCTCGGGATAAAGGAGCCTGAGGTCGTCATATTCGAGTTTGTCTCTCTTCCTGATGGCTCGATGTCAACACGCCGCGGGAAGTTCATCTCTGCCGATGAGCTGCTCGATGAGGTCGAGAAGCAGGCCTACCTCGAGGTCACGAAGAGACGGCCGGAGATGGATGATAATTTCAGGAGGGAAGTGGCAGGAAAGGTGGCTGTTGGCGCTGTGAGGTACGATATCGTGAGGGTATCCGCGGACAAGGCGACCATGTTCGACTGGAAGGCAGCTCTCGACTTCGAGAAGCTCTCCGCCCCGTTCATACAGTACTCGCATGCGAGGGCGTGCAGCATCCTCAAAAAGGCTGGAGATCTCGATGACTTCGATCCAGGGCTCCTGAGGGATGATTACGAGATCGCCCTGATAAAGAAGATCGCAGAGTTCGATCTGGTCATAGACAGGGCTGCCAGGGAGCTAAAGCCGCATCAGCTCGCGACCTACGCGAGGGAGCTCGCGGAGAGGTTCAACCTCTTCTACCGGTACGATCCTGTGCTGGATGCCAAACCCGAAGAGCTCCGGAATGCGCGGCTCGGCCTGGTCAGGGCATCCAGAAACGCCCTGAGCGCAACCCTGGAAACCCTCGGAATAGAGGCGCTTGAGAGCATGTGAATGCTGATAGAGAGTGACAGGGCGCAAGCTCCGGTCTTCAGCCGGAGAGGAAGTCACCAGGACACAACAGAGCTGAGAGATGGCGCAAACTGCCATCTTGGGGCTCTCATGTGCCGGTGTGGCATGCGGAATCTCCAAGTAACTTGCTCATCGCTTCTCAGCTCGGGATGCCATGCATTCTCCGTTGCGTGTCTGAGCTAGCAGTATCTGCACCGGAAGGCCCAGATCCATCGACGTCAAGGTCTGTCCGATTATCAGTCATCCGAGGGCACAACGATACCTGTGGTCCCGAAGTGCAAATGATTGAGTATCCGATCAGTAACGTCAACATATTCATATTATTTTAAATATTATAATATATGTATACATTCTGACCCTCAGGATGCACAAAACATAATTTTAAAATACTTGGTGTGTTTATACTTTTTCAGGGCAATGAAGGGGATGAAGTGATGATGTTCTCTGCATCAAAAACCCATTCTGGGGTCAGATGTGTGATGAGGGTTGGTATCCTGATCGTGCTGGTGGCATCTGTCCTGACAGCCTGTGCGCATGCGCATCCGCTCTACTTTCCCTTGAGCGAGCACACCATGACCACAAAGGTGAGCCCGAGCGGCGTGCCGCAGTCCCGGACCTACACATTCACTCAGGATGATGTGGAGGCGGTATGCTGGCTCAAGGTTTGGAGGGATCAGCGGGCGCATACTGTGGAGTGGAGATGGTACTCGCCGAACATGCGTGTGTACAAGAGAAGCTTCGGGGTGATACCCGCCATAGACGGGCCCGCAGGCATGTGGAGCTCCTGCATATGGAGCGGCCTGCGTATAAAGGGAGAGGATGTGGCGAACCTTCCAGGCACATGGAAGGTGGACGTGATAGTGGACTTCAGGAAGGTCCTGACAGATTACTTCACGATCGGAGGGAACCAGTCTCCGTGCTGCTAGCTGACGGCAAGATCTAATTACCATAGGAGATCTCCCTCAAAGCATGGAGTACACGTTCAAGAGAGGTTACACTCCTGACATAGAGAGAATAGAGGGGATCCTGAGGGAGCTGTTCTCCTCAGGAATCACCAGGAACGGCGAGAGGATCACACTCAGCTACGGCGCCCTGAAGAGCTGCCAGATCTGGATAGAGAAGAAGAAGCTGAATGTGCTGACCGAGTCGCTCCCGGGCGCCCCTGACGATATAATCATGGATACAAACCGCAGGTTCAGGAAGTTCCTCGAGAAGGCAACAGGATACACAACAAAGCAGCGCGTGCAGATGGCGAAGAGAGAGGTACAGGGGGAGTGAAGATAGCTCCCGCCTGAGCTCATCTCCTTCAGGCAAGACGGGACAAAATGTAACGGTTGATGTTGTTTTTCTCAGAAGAGAGCCGTGCCATTACACATTGATCATTGTGCTGCAGCTCAATATGCCTGAACCGTATATCTGCAGCACTCTTTGACGATAAGGAGCACAGTTTTTCCAAAAGGACAAGCTCTGCCCATACACAGCAAGCTATAAATACTGCCAGTATATCCTAGCCTCTGAGCGGGTAACCGTTCTGTTTTGTGATCCACACTGAACCCCCACTCTCCTACCCGCTCATACATCCCCTAATCCGGGCTGTTAAACATGACCTGCCCGGAGAGGCACTGACATGCCATGCGCTCTTGGCGAATGAATGGGTGTCTCCAGCAACTCCACTGCACGGACCCCAAGTTGTCAGACACGTAAGTGCGTACTTTTGACGTTACTATGCGATTGAACATTCAGTCCGCCACCTCTTTCAGCTGTCACCACTACTGGAAGCTTATCAGTGTCGTATGTGCCTCTGCCATTTGATTTTAAGCCACGCTTCCCCGGCACTCTGTTCAGCACTTTCTTGCTTTTGAACCAGCTTTGACATATGCATCATCCATCTCAACGAATCCACAGAGCTTATTGCTGGTGTTTTTGCCATAATTGTTCCGGTCATGTCATTGAACCACCTATCGCAACTCGTGCAGTGGTATCGCTGATTCGGCGTATCATGCCATCTGCCTTTCCTCGCAACATGCTCAGAACCACAATACACGCATCTGACGCCATCATGCCATCTCATCTCACGCAATATCTTGTAATACTCTCCAGCATGAATGGCTCGATCATCCGTGTCCATACAAAAAGTACATCGTCAATCAAGAATAAACAAGTTGTATAAGGCCAGGAGTGCATTTATTTGCTGGGCAACTGGATCTCTGAAGCCTTCGACGTAGTCGAGAGCATTCGAAGCACAGGGAGATCCTCCCCTTCATGGGGAAGGCAGGATCAAGCTCTTGGTTGAGACTGTCCCTTGCTGGGCGGCATAATCTCACTACAAGAATCCACCTTTTCCAGGTAGAGTTTACCGGTGATGGTAGTTCTGTAGCTATCGCCCACCCGCTCAACAACCAACCCCTTTTCGAGCATCTCGAGATGGTACCTGGCCTGATCTGTGCTCAATCCAAACTCCTTTTCGATCTCATCTATGCTCCTGGCTTCCAGACCTATGAACCTCAGCATCTTCCGCCGGAGCGGTAACTGCAAAACCTCCAGGGCGAATTTGTGATCCTCAGCGGACTCCCACCACTTAGCTTCAGCGGATGAGACGTCGGTATGGTTCGGCTTGGAGCTCTTTGAATCTTCTCTCATCAGATGTGCTGTTCTCCGCGTCCGGTATATAGTCGTGCACACCCATCGTCGTATCAGCGATGGCTCGCGTACTCGTATCATTGAGATCAATGGAATGCGACTTCGCAGGGTTTATGGACGTTGTGCCGCTAGATCCCGATTCCTGACAGGCCAGGCTGTGCTTCCCGCCCGCGACTTAAATCTGGAGTGCGCCAGCGGGAACCGGCCACAGCTTTTCGTTAGATCGTTCGTCTAACCCTGTTCATATTCAGCACGCATCTTCGCGAATTCACTCTGCTAATACATATGCTGCCCACCTGAAACAAAGCAAAATTATTTACCATGAACCAGCGTGTGCCCATTTTACAGAAAACTATTTATAGTACTTCAAAACTAGTCTATCTCGAGGTGAAAAGAATGTGGAGGAGAAGGTATCCGTCGATCTTTGATATCTTCGAGAGCTTCATGAGAGGGTTCCCGTTCGAGCGAAAGGAGCGCTTTGAGGAGGACTGGTTCCTGTCCCCCTTCGAGGAGATGATCAAGAGGTTCGAGACCGAGATGCCGAAGGAGTTTCGCGAGCTTGTAAGAGAGGAGGAGACCCCTGAGGGCAAGGTCAGAAGGTACGGGCCGTTTGTGTACGGCTTCAGCTATGTGGTCGAGCCAGGGAAGGAGCCGATCTTCAGGGAGTTCGGCAACATCAGGCCATCCTATCGCGGCATCGAGGCCAGCATAGGTCGCGAGCCTCTTGTCGATATAATGGAGGAGAAGGACAGCTACAAGATCTTCGTGGAGCTGCCGGGTGTGGACAAGTCCAACATCAAGCTTGACGTCGCCGAGGACAGCGTCGAGATCAGGACGGATGACGAGAAGAGGTTCTACAAGATGATCCAGCTGGAGCGCCCGGTCGATCCGGACAGCGCAAAGGCCATCTACAACAACGGCGTGCTCACCCTGACGCTCGAGAAGAAGGAGAAGCGGAAGGGCAAGGAGGTAAAGATAGAGTAGACAGCAAAACTTACAATTTTTATTTAATTGTGATGTTTTCTGCCACTTTGTTACTTAGCTCCTTTTTGGATTGCATCATAGATGCCTTCGACTGCGAGCCGAAGCGCAGAAGCCTGCCCATTCGGGGAAAAGTCACATGTACTCGCTCTGTATCCTCACGACCTCGGCGCTATCCTTTGCTGCTGCGTACTCCTTGAGAGGCTCTCTGTTGAGCTCGAGGAATGTGTGCCCCCAGGAGAACTTCGAGAGCACAAGCTCTGCCTGCTCCCTCTCGCCCAGAATGAAAAGAGCAGCTGCAAGTGCCTCTGCTGTGGATAACTTAAAGGGCCTGCCGAAGTTCACAGGGTTTGCAGCCAGGAGAAACGGCAGGGCTCTCGTGTTCGCATGAATCCTCTCAAATACCCTTTCAGCCTCCGCCCAGCTGCAGTCAAGGGCTGCAAGCCCTCTTCCCGCGTATCTGTCTGCTGGAGATAGTGCTCTCTCAGAAAACGGGCTGAGAATCAGATAACCCCTGAGATCTGCCATCCTGTGGGTTAGTCTTGCAATTCCGAAGCGCGCCAGCTTTCTTCCCGTGCACTTCTTTGGATCGCACTGGTTCGCGTGGTATATCAGGAGATGCATCTCACTGAAGATAACCGATAATCCTATTAACGTTGTGTTCAACCCTCCGTACATCCTGTAAGTACAGAATTATCAGGAGCTATCCCGATGAGCGAGATCTCCAAGGAGTACAACTTCAAAGAGGTAGAGGAGAAGTGGATCAAGAGGTGGGATCCATCCGTATATTACTTCGACTGGGGATCGGAGAAGCCGCAGTACATAATCGATACGCCCCCGCCCTATCCCACCGGGAACTTCCATATTGGGAACGCCCTCAACTGGTGCTACATAGACTTCGTGGCCAGGTACAAGCGCATGCGCGGCTACAACGTCATGTTTCCCCAGGGATGGGACTGTCATGGTCTCCCGACAGAGGTGAAGGTTGAGGAGACGTATCACATAACCAAGAACCAGGTCCCGAGGGAGGAGTTCCGCAGGCTCTGCGAGGAGATGACCGCTCAGGCGATAGAGAGGATGAGACGCACGATAACGCGTCTCGGCATCTCAACTGACTGGTCGAACGAGTACATCACGATGAAGCCTGAGTACTACGTGAAGACGCAGCGCTCCTTCGTGCAGATGTACGAGAAGGGGATGATATACAGAGAGGACCACCCGGTCAACTGGTGCCCGAGATGCGCCACAGCCATAGCATTTGCAGAGGTTGAGTACGACACCAGAACGACCACGCTGAACTACATGCGCTTCGAATCTGATCACGGCCACCTGGAGATCGCCACAACGAGACCCGAGCTTCTGCCCGCATGTGTCGCTGTCGCGATCAACCCGAATGACGAGCGGCATATCGGATTCGTTGGAAAGAGCGTCAGGGTTCCGCTATTCGATTACGAGGTCCCTGTCCTCTCAGATCCGGCCGTAGATCCCTCGTTCGGCACGGGCGTTGTCATGATCTGCACCTTCGGCGACAAGCAGGATGTTCGCTGGTGGGTCGAGCACAACCTCCCGCTCAGGCAGGCGATAGACAGGGAGGGCAGACTGACAGAGATCGCCGGGAAGTTCAGGGGCATGAGCATCAACGATGCCAGGAGGGCGATAGTGGACGAGATGCTCTCCAGGGGTATAATCTACAGGCAGGAGCCTCTGGAGCAGAACGTCGGCCTCTGCTGGAGATGCAAGACCCCGATAGAGATTCTCTCTGAAAGACAGTGGTTCGTGCGCATATATCCTGATGTGATCATCAAAACCGCTGACGAGATCAAGTGGGTGCCGGAGCACATGAAGCTCAGGCTCAAGAACTGGACCGGAACCATGGAGTGGGACTGGTGCATCTCCAGGCAGAGGGTCTTCGCCACACCGATACCGGCATGGTACTGCAGAAAGTGCGGTGAGGTGCTGGTCGCGAAGGAGGAGTGGCTGCCGCTCGATCCCACGAAGACACAGCCGCCGGTGAGCTGCAGCTGCGGATCTAGGGAGTTCGAGCCCGAGGAGGACGTTCTCGACACCTGGATGGACAGCTCGATCTCAGCGCTTCACGTCACAGGCTGGCTGAACCGAGAGGATCCGAGGTATCCGGCGCAGCTCCGGCCGCAGGGTCATGATATCATCAGGACATGGGCATTCTACACAATCCTCCGCTCCATGGCGCTCGTCGGCGTGAAGCCCTGGGATACGATACTGATCAACGGCATGGTCCTCGGCGAGGACGGCAGGAAGATGTCCAAGTCGCTGAACAACTTCGTCATTCCGGAGGAGGTCTTCGAGAAGAACGGGGCTGATGCTCTGAGGCAGTGGGCAGCCCTCGGCGGCTCGCCCGGCTCAGACGTGATGTTCCAGTGGAAGGAGATCGTTGCTGCGAGCAGGTTCCAGCAGAAGCTCTGGTCGATCTACAGGTTTGCGGCTCCGTTTGCTTCAGAGACAGACGCACCCCCCACACAGATCGATCGCTGGCTGCTCGGTGAGCTCAGTGCGCTTGTCTCAAAGGTGACAGAGGCGATGGATGCCTTCCAGTTCGACGAGGCGTTCAGGGCGATACGCACCTTCACCTGGGAGGTGCTGGCCGACGATTACATAGAGATCGTGAAGTCCAGGCTGTACGGTTCTGACTCTGAGGAGAGGAGGGCTGCGCAGGCGACTCTCTACAGGGTGCTGGATGTCCTCTGCAGGCTCATGGCGCCATTCATACCATTCATCAGCGAGGAGATCTACACCTCGCTCACAGGAAAGAGCGTCCACACCCAGAGCTGGCCGTCCCCTGATGGTTACAAATCTCCAGAGGGGGCTCTGATAAGAGAGATAACAGCTGCCATAAGGCGCTACAAGGCAGAGAGGGGGATGGCGCTGAATGCGCCGCTGCCGGGCATAGAGATCTACACAGAGCTGGATCTGGAGACGTTTGATCTGAGAGGGGTGGCGAACGCCCCGATACAGCTCAGGAAGGGTCAGCCTGAGATAGAGACCAGGGCGGTCGCTGTTAAGCCCGTGATGCGTCTGATAGGTCCGAGGTACAAGGGCCAGGCTGGGAATATCATAAAGAAGCTCACGTCCATGGATCCGGCTGAGCTTGAGAGGATGCTGGCATCAGGGCGCGTCGAGATTGATGGGGCAGAGATCACGCCTGAGATGGTGGAGATCGTTAGAGAGACGCTGTCGAAGGGAGAGGCTGTCGATGTCCTCAGGCTTGATAGAGCGACTTTGGTGATCAGGAGGGGCTCTTGATAGAGGTCGAAGCCAAGGCGAGGGCGCCGGAGGACGCTGAGGAGAGGATCCTGCGGATGGGCGGCGTGCTGGAGGGGGTGGAGAACCATACGGACATCTATTTCCGCTCCCCTGTTCGCGATTTCGCATCCAGCGACGAAGCGCTGCGAATAAGGATCAAGAAAGAGGGTGTGTATCTCACATACAAAGGCCCGAAGCTGGATCCGGAGACGAAGACGCGCCTGGAGCTGAGCCTCAGAATTGATGATGCGGCCACTGCCGAGAGGCTGCTCGAGTCCCTGGGATTCTCCAGGTTCGCTGTTGTCAGAAAAAGGCGCGCGAAGTACAGGCTTGGCGATGCGATCGTGGCGCTCGACGATGTCGATGGGCTCGGGAGATTCGTGGAGGCGGAGATAGCAGCGGATCGTGACAGCCCCACCGACAGGGCGCGTGTGCTCGAGATAATCTCCAGCATTGGCACGGGCGAACCGATCAGACTGTCGTACCTGGAGCTTCTGATCTCGCGGTCGAGCGCTGCTCCTCCCAGAGCTGCTGAGAAGAGCGCTCGTGGGTCGGAACCCTGATTCAGCGGTCTTGCAGCCGGATCGCTTACCGCATCGTTGATTTCAGGGTGCTCTGACACTGTGGGCGCATTATGCGAGGACCTGCCTATTCCTGAGGCTTCTACAGCGATTCCGCGGTTCTTTCCCGGGTGATCGCAAATTTAATACTCCACCTCATACCTCGAGATCAGCATGTTCAAGATCGGTTTTATCAAGCTCGGAAATATCGCATCGTCTCTTGTTGTTGATCTCGCGCTGGATGAGATCGCGGAGAGGACCGAGATCGAGTCAAAGGTTGTATCGCATGGACCGAAGATGTCCAGGAGCGAGGGCGAGCGGCTGGCCGAGGAGATGCGCTCCTGGGGGCCGCAGATGGTCGTTGTTGTGAGCCCGAACGCTGCGACGCCCGGGCCGACTGCTGCGAGGAACCTGCTGAAGGGGATCCCTCTGGTTGTCATATCAGATGGCCCGACGAAGAAGGATGCCAGGGATGCGATGGAGGCGGAGGGCTTCGGCTACATCATCCTCCCGATGGATCCGCTCATAGGCGCGAAGCGCGAGTTCCTAGATCCGGCTGAGATGGCGATATTCAATGCGGATGCGCTCAAGGTCCTGAGCATATGCGGGGCTGTCAGGCTTGTGCAGGAGGAGATCGATAAGGCGATCGCGTCTGTGGCCGCCGGATCTGTACAGCTTCCGCACATACTCGCCACGCCCGAGCTCTGTGCAGAGCGCATGGATTTCGCGAATCCGTATGCCAGGGCGAAGGCTATCGCAGCGCTCTACATGGCCCAGACAGCTGCATCCATCGACGCGCAGGCCTGCTTCAAGCTCAAGGAGCTCGAGGCTATCGCTCTCGCAGCAGCCGCAGGACATGAGGTCATTCGGGCTGCTGCCAGGCTCGCGGACGAGGCGAGGGAGCTTGAGAAGTCAGGGGATGCGGTATCGAGAAAGCCACACGCACGGTCGGGCGATCTGCTGGTGAAGAGAAAGCTCCTGGAGAAGCCGGCGAAGATCTGATGCGACCCGATCTGGCCCGCAGTCTTTTTTTAAAGCGGAAACAATAAAAATATACAAACATCGAGTGACGCCTGTTATAAGCAGGTAAACAATGTCCGGTTACGCCTGATGCAACCACATCCCCAACCGTGCTAAGAGTATGCAGCCCCCTTAAGTCGGTTTTCCTGCCATCCCAACCGCAGCAAGCTGCAAGGTATGCAATTCTAATGAGCGTTAATGCGAAACGCAGGATGTGCATGCGCCGATCGGGATTCGAACCCGAGTTTAGGCGTTGGCAACGCCTAGTGATAACCGCTACACTATCGGCGCATCAGCACTGACTGCTCATGCGCTTTTAGGTTTTAAACGTTACGGGCCATGGGTGCTCGGATGAGCACATGCTGGAGTCGCTGGCGAACAAGGCCCGCTCGATGAAAGCGATAGCAATCGCCGCAACATTGACTTCAAGGCGATACCGATGTAAAAATGGCACATGGCTACCGCTGAAGTCGTACGGCATTCATCACTTCCCCTAAAGGAGAGTCTTCTGCCTGCTTGGTACGAAAATGGTTATTGAATGCATGCCATGAATGCATACCATTTTTCATCCAACGGGTACACTGCGTCATGTGCGTTTTCCTATACGAACGCATTTCTCCGTGAAGCTGCTGTGCTGGCGAAGAACGCAGCGGATGCTATGAGTATGGTCGTCGCCCCGGATGGAAGGTCAAAAGCATAGGATACCATAAGACCTGAAGTCACAAATATCATGCCCAGGATGACCGAGAGAGCGATTATCTTCCGTAGATCGCAGAGGTGCTGCCTGCTTATGGCAGCCGGTATCGTGAGCATGGCTATCACCATTATTATCCCCACGATCTTTATCAGCATCACAACAGTGAACGCCACCATGCAGAGGAGCAGCATCTTCAGCCTGCCCACCGGCAGGCCCAGAGCCTCGCCGTAGTGGGGATCAAACGAGAGTATCAGGAACTCCTTGTAAAGCCCGAGCGCCAGAGCTGTTATGATCACCGTCAGGACGATCATTATCTTAACATCGATCCAGGAGACCGCGAGTATGTTTCCGAAGAGATAGTCGAAGAGGTCTCTTGAGTACCCTGTGCTCATGCTCATGAGGAGCACACCAAGCGCCATTCCCATCGCGAGGAAGACTCCTATTGCGGTGTCCTCCGAGACCTTCGATCTGCTAACAGCACCGATGCCCGCGGCGGAGAGGACCGCTGCTACGAGGGCGAGGATGAAGGGATCTATTCCGAGGAGGTATCCCAGGCCGATGCCGCCGAAGGCAGCATGTGCGACACCATCACCTATGAACACAATCCTATTCAGAACTATGTACACTCCAACGACGCCGCAGAGCACGGAGAGCATCAGCCCCGCAACAAGGGCGGTCTTCATGAACTCGTACTGCATCATCTCTCCTATCAGGGTGTTCATGGCGACCTACCTGTGCTCCCTCAAAACCCTGTGCGGGATCCCATGCGCGATTATATCGACTATGGGGCATCCATACGCCTGGGTGAGATCCTCCTCTGTGAGCTCCTTGGATCCATGGTAGTAAAGCCTCTGGTTCAAACACGCGACCTTCTCGACATGCGCTGAGATCGCGGAGAGATCGTGTGATACCATTATTATGGCCATTCTGCTGTTCAGATGCTTCAAGAGATCGTAGAACTCCCCCTGCTGCGCGACATCCACGCCAGCGGTCGGCTCATCAAGAAGAAGCAGCTTCGGATCGGATACGATCGCCCTGGCGACGAAGACCCTCTGCTGCTCGCCTCCTGAGAGAGCTCCTATCTCACGATCCGCTAGCCCCAACATGCCGACAGCATCGAGCGCCCTCCTCGCGGCCTCTATATCCTCCGCTCTGTACCGCCTGAGCATGCCCACGCGCGGGTACCTTCCCATGAGAACGACATCAAGGACCCTCACAGGAAACCTCTGATCGAAGATGCTGTGCTGCGGCAGATAGCCGACCAGAGGTCTTGCAGCTACAGGATCTCTGCCGAATACCGTGATCCTCCCGGAGGTGGGCTTCACAAGCCCCAGGATGGCCTTAAGAAGGGTCGATTTACCGCCGCCGTTCGGTCCTATCAGGCCCAGAAAATCCCTCTCCTCCACCTCCAGCCAGACATCCTCAAGCACGATCCTGCCATCAAGCCTGACTGTTAGACCCTCTATAGAGACAGCTGACATCATGCTCCAGTCGATTCTGCTATGAGATCTCCTACAGACCTCATGTTATTTATATAATCACCTGCAAGTGGATCGATCTCCACGACCTGACATCCAGCCTCTGATGCTATCACCTCTGCCATCTTCGGGTTGAACTCAGGCTCGACGAGTATCGCCTTTATGTTGTTATCCTTCACGGTTTTTATTATGTAGGCGATGCGCCTCGGCCCGGGCTCCCGCTCTCCCTCCTCTATTGCGATCTGGACCAGGTTGTAATCCCTGGCGAGGTAGCTCCATGCTGGATGATCCACGACGAAGATGCGGCCGGACGCTCTGGATAGCCTGCTCTTTAGATACTCATCGAGGCCTCTGAGCTCGCTTATGTACGCATCTCTGTTCTTCTCGTAGTACTCCCTGCCCTCAGGGTCCACCTCGATCAGGGCCCGGCAGATGTTCTCAACCTGGATCGCGGCAGACCGGGGCGAGAGCCAGATGTGGGGATCAGGGATGCCGTTCAGGTAGATCAGCTCGACCCCCTCAGAGCTGTCAACGACCTTCATTCCATCTGAGGAGAATCTCTCCAGCCACAGCTCCAGACCGGCGCCGTTCTTCACATACAGATCTGCATCCTCAAGACGCTTCATCTGCGCCGGCGTGGGCTCGAATGTGTGCGGCTCAGCCCCTGGCGGGAGCAGCACCATCACATCGACCCGATCCCCGCCGACTGCCCTGACAAACTCACCAAGCGGCTGTATCGTGGCGACCACAATGAGCTTATCGCCTCTGATATCCCCGCGAGGCTGCTCGATGCAGCCAGATAGGATCAATGAGGCTGCAAGAACCAGCGCTACGGCAAATGTCTTACCAATCATAGGCATGCAGCACACCAAAATGAATCTGTTTACATTATGAGATGCTCAGATTTTATATTCATTCTGAGACTTCCTTACACTTGGAATCCAGGAAATCGATCAGAACCTGAGGGAAATTCCTTCCCTCCACTGTTCCAGGAATCACATGGATGTTCTCTATATCCTGATCGTCCGATCAATCCCCGCGGCTGCGCGCCTCGCACCACTCCGCGTCGATCCCGCGTTCAGCCATTGCGCGCCTCAGCTCCTCCATGAATATCCCCATGCCACTGATCTCCTCGTGCTCCGACTCCCGCACCCTTCCCCCCGTGTAGCCCATTGTTGTGGTGAACACACCGCAGCTCGGGCTCCCTGCAACACCCACGACCGCTATTCTGTAATGCCTGGAGAGCATCTCCACAGCATCCAGCGATGATCGCATCAGCTCCCTGCAGAACCTCCGGTACTCAGGAATATCGAGCTGGTTCCTCGTCACAGCCCACCTGTCCAGCCCCAGGTAGACCGCCTCCGGGCAGGGGAGCTGTATTAACGGGCCTTTGTGAGAGAGCTCGGGCTGCCCGAGCCCCCTGACCCTCACGAGAGGATTCAGGAGGCAGTGCGAGATGACGTAGACGTATCCTTCCATCTCTTGAACTTCATGTGCTGATAGAAACGTATACCCTCGAGCTCATCGTAGAATACCAGGTTCTCTGACAGCTCCCCGACCCGGATCTTGATGGTGTTGGTGTGAAACTCGTCAACATATTCAATATCAGTTATGCGCTCGAGTGGTATGCTCTGCACGCTGTCCCAGAGTATGCCGGCCCTCACAAAGTGCAGGTTCTTATCAGTGACGACCACCCAGCTCGATATCCTCACGTCGCCGCCGAGCCTCGCCAGCGCCAGCGTGTTCCTGTCG
Source organism: Methanothrix sp. (assembly GCF_030055635.1). Taxonomy (NCBI): domain Archaea; kingdom Methanobacteriati; phylum Methanobacteriota; class Methanomicrobia; order Methanotrichales; family Methanotrichaceae; genus Methanothrix; species Methanothrix sp. The sequence continues at coordinate 19,288 of NZ_JASFYM010000016.1, forward strand.
CAGTGCCGCTCCAGCAGCGCCGGGTAGACGAGCTGCACCTGCTCCCCCTCCTTTGCGAGCCTCTCCAGCGTGCGCCTGAGCTTCCGGGGGTGCTCTTCAGATCCGGGCAAGGTGACCCCCCCTGATTAGAATGGTTCCCTGGGCTTCGACGAAAGAGGTTCCATGTGTCAGATCAGGTCACTATCTTCCTGAGCGCATCGCTCTCCATCGCAAGCCTCACCTCTCTGGCCAGCCTCCTCCCTGTGGACATGCTTGTCCGCCAGAGCGCGTTTCCGTACGGATGGCCCACTGCCATATGTACGTTTGTTCCTCCACCTATGCGGGGCGCGACATCGTAGATGTAGAAGTTCAGATCCTTATCGACACACGTCTGCAGGCAGAACGGGCCGATTATCCCGGGAGGATAGTACTCCTTTGTCGCTGCAACATATTTCTCTGCGAGATCGAACGCCTTTTCCAGTAACGACTCTCTCAGAGTCGCGGAGTTGTGGCCGCAGACCGTGTACTCAGGGTTTATCTGCTTCTCGTTCAGCCTCAGCTGCTGCGGCGCCGGAAGCCTCACATGCCCGTCAAGGCTCGTCTCAAACCTCCAGTCGATCCCGAGAAGCTCGATGCGATCCCTCAGAGGCGAGTAGAAGAAGTCCAGGTTGAACACAGGGCCTATTATGTACCTCTCTATCCTCGCGAGCTCGAGGCCATCGCTGTCTATCACTCCCTGACGGAGAAGAAGCTCTGACTTCTCATAGTACTCCTCTGTGGATGCTGCCGTGAAGAAACCCCTCTCAAGCGTTTTGACGGCATGTGGCAGCTTTACTATGACAAGACAGTCGATCTCATCCGGCTCTATCTGCTCCGGGTATGGCAGACCTGCCTTCTCGAGGAGCCAGTAGTAGTCCATCTTGTCGCCCCGCTCCTCTGATCTGAGCAGGTTCCTGCTGCCCACGAGAGGTACCTCAAACTCATCCTCCACTGAGTCTATCCCGCAGTAAGATGTGAATGATCTGTTCGGAACAAAAAGGACGTTCTTTCTGATCAGCAGATCCTGCTGGTCGAGGATATCCTTGAACCTCTTTAAGACCACCACTTCATCAATCATTCCTGTGATTATCCTTCCATCCGGTGCCCGCTCCGCCCGGAAGTACTTCACATAGGTCCTCTCCCGCCCCTCCTGGCAGACCGCCAGGGTTCTGAACCCCTCCTCCACAGCGCCATCAGCGACATCGAGGGCGGAATGAGATGCGATCATGCCTATCCGCACATCATCCATCTCATATCCGTCCAGAATCTCATAGATCCTGCTGCGATCGATCAACTCGACACCTCAAAGCTGTATATGCTGACATGATTTATTATTTACCGATCTGGCCAGAGGCGATGTAGAGCTCACCTTTGCCATTTTCGACCAGATCTCCGACATATTTTTTGTAAGTCGAACCACCCAGCTCCACAGTCCCCTCGTGTACGAAGCTGGGGAGCACGCGCGCGCTCCCTGCGGTTATGCTGCCCTTGACCATCTCAGCCCCCGGGAGGTGAGCATGTCCGTGTATGCGGATGATTCCTCCCTGGTTCGCGCATCCCGGGAAGTCGCCGGCATCTCCCATGACCTCGATCGTCCCGCCACAGAGATGCTCGCCAAGGAATGCACCTGCGTTCCCCTTTATAATTATCTCGCCGCCGCGCATCCCGCACCGCTCACCGCGATATCCGGCGCCAACGTAATTGCCAGCGTTCCCCTCGACCTCGATCCTGCCGCCGCGCATCTCCCTGCCGAGCCAGTCATCGGCGTTTCCTTTTATCCTCAGGATGCCGCCGCGCATGCTGTTTCCTGCGTGCATTCCAGCGTCTCCGATGATCTCCACAACCCCAGTGGACATCCCCTCACCGAGGCGCTTGACCTTTGAGAGATCCCCCTCGATAACGATTCTCGTGTTCTCCGGCGTATCCGGATCAGGATCGCCTGAGACCAAAAAGATATCCGAGAGATGCAGTCTCCTGTTGCCCTGCCATACCTCTATCTCAGATATCTCCCTGATGCTGAGACCCGCAAGAACATCAGGAGATATCCTCTCCGCCTCCACCGGAACTCCGCGATGCTCTGGGAGCTTTATGGTGATTGTGCGCATCTCAGATCACCTCCTTCAGAGGCTGCACTCCTGCCCTCACCACAAACGGATTCGAGATATAAGCGTCCTGCACCATGTAGTTCGACATTCTTATGCTGTAGTACCTCTCGAACTTCTCTTTGAGAGAGGACAGCATGCGATCCATATCGCTCTCCGGAACAGCGGCATCTACCCAGTATGTCCTTCCCTGTGGCGCTGCAACTATCTCGCCGTCCCTCACCACAACGACGCCGCCCTTTATCGTGTACTTCGCTCTGGAGAGGCCGGCCTTCACCTTCGCATGATCCTTCGACGGGTCTATCTCTTCGGGTTTTATATCGTATATCGATACATCCGCATCAGCGCCGATGCCCAGATGCCCCTTGTCCTCGAGGCCCAGAATTCGCGCAGGTGCAGCTCTCGTCATTATCACGATCTCTGACCAGTCCATCTCTCTTTCAATCGAGGGCAGCGTGCTTCTCGATCTCACCATCTCATGCAATGTCTTCATCTCCTCCTCGCGCTTCTCCCTGCTCATCAGGAGCGAAATTATCTCAGGGTAGTTGACGAATGGCCCGCCGTTCGGGTGGTCTGTTGTCATGACCACCTTCCACGGATCTCTGGTTAGAAGCGCGAGCTCCAGCCCTATGGCCCACTGTACAGCGTTCACGGGCATCTTTCTCATGTAAACCCACGGCACCACGCCGCTGGACTCCTCGAGCTCTATATCGTGGTTTGACCACTTCTGGTGCCCGATCCTGGCATTTGCGTACTCCAGGGGCGCATCAGCTGTCATGGTTGTGGCAGGGCCGAATATTATCTGGCCGAGATCCATGGTCGCATGATTTGTCTGGTTGAAGTAATCCGCTATCGCAGATGCCTTTGACTCGAAGTCCTTCCAGGTGGTACCACCATATGCTGAGAACTGCATGTGCGCGACGTGCACGACCTGCCGCATCCTGCTCGGCTTTATGTCCTTCAGCAGCTCCAGTGTCTCGATAGCTGTGGTGTAGTTCCCGGGTCTCCCCAGGTTGTTGAAGTGAAGGTGTATCGAGTGCGGAAGCCTGAGGCGCTCGTTGACCTCTGCAAGCGCCCTTATTATCTGAGCTGGTGTGACATCGAAGTGCGGCACCGGGTCATGCACGCTCTTCACGTTCGATCCGAAACCCCAGGCCTCGCCGCCGCCCGGATTAACGATCTTGACCCCGTATCCGCGAGCTGCTCTCAATCCCCATGCAACGTATGCAGCAAGCCTTCCGAGATCGTTATCGCGCACGCACTCCATCACCGTCCAGTTGCTTCCGAAGAGCGTGAGGGCGCCCTTGTCAACTATCGGGATCTCCTCCAGCTCCTCGTGCGTGTGGCGTGCCTCTATGATCGGCGTCGCGGCCTCGAATGCCGTGGTGTATCCGAGCCTGGCGTACCTGTAGCCGATGGCGTAGCAGTTCGGCACCGTGTATCCAGTTGACGGCCTGCAGACCCGTGTCCTGGGCTCGGTTCCGATCCTGGAGTCGTCGGGGCGCATTATCCTGCCAGTGTTCAACTTCGGCCCTGCGATGTGCGAGTGCGCATCCACCCCGCCCGGCATGACGAGAAGACCGCTGGCATCTATAACCTCCCCCCTGGCATCCTCAGCTATCCGGCCGCTCTCTATGCATATGTCCATCTCCTCGCCGAAGATCCCGTTGGCAGGATCGTAGACAATGCCACCCTTAATTATCATCTCTGAGCCTCCTCACATTATCGAGAATTGCCTGGAGTATTTCAACATCGCTTGGATGCTCGGTATCCACGAGCTTTCTCAGGCGGAGCGAAAGGCCATCCATTCTGTATGCAGTTCCCTCAGCCTCGATGCCTGCGATCGCGCTGGGTATCACGACATCCGCGAAGAGGGTCGTCGGATTCTCGAAGGGATCTATCTGTATCACCGGCATCTCCGCGAGAGCCTCGACGCAGCCCCTGGGCAGGTTCGATGCCGGATCTGATGCTATTATCAGGGCAGCATCGACGTCGCGCCTGCTCAGGAGATCGCAGCACGACGTCTCCCCGGGATTGTAGTACGGCGCACCTCGCGCGTAATCAACTGCCATCGGATAACCTGATGACCACGCCAGGACCTGGCCCACGCCCGTGACGTTGTAGTGCCCTCTCATCGCCATTATCACGAACTTCGTGTGGCTGTTCAGCTCTGACACAAGTGAGAGAGCGTTATCGACGTTCTTGTACCTGCCCCTGCTGTGCGTCAATCCAAGACCGAAGAAGATCGCGCCGAACTTCGCGCTCTTCATCATCTCCGCGATCTCGATGAGCTCTTTTCTGGAAACGCCCGCTATGTTTTCAGGCAGAGACTCCGCCTTCCCTCCTATTATCATCCGCAGCGCAGATATGATCTCATAATCTGTACCTGGCTGGATTCTCAGAAATCTGTCGGCATTCCTGGCGGTTCTCGTCTCCCTGACGTCGATGACCAGCACCTTTCTGCCCTTTCTGCCGTCAGGGGTGAACCTGCCGCACGCGTTTGATGAGTACCTGAGCGTGTGTCTCGGATGCGCCTCTGATGGATTGCACCCCCAGAACACTATGAGATCTGCGCGGTTCTTTATCTGACCGAGTGTGGAGCCGACGAGCCCCTTCTCCTCTATTCCTATGATCGACGGGCCGTGGCATACAGTCGCAGTGGTATCGACCACGCCGCCGATCTCCTCCGCCAGGAGGATTCCCTTCTTCAGCGCCTCACATGTTGTGGAAGCCCACCCGTAGAGGAGCGGGTGCTTCGCGCTGACAAGGATCTCGGCCGCCTTTCTGTAAGCATCCTCGTAGCTCGTCTCCTTCAGGGTTCCGTTCACGCGTATCATGGGTGATTTTATCCTGTTGTGACCCATGATCTTCGATGAGCCCAGCCTGCACGCTCCCCTGACCTTCTCGATCCTGCCTTCTTTCACCTCTACCCTGATATCGTCGCAGAGGCATCCACAGAAGGTGCAGAGCACATCTTCTATCTCCAATATCATCGACCTCTTGAGATCAGTTCGCGGATATCCAGAACCTTCTCATCTGTGGGTGTGACCTCCACCTCCACACCCTTGAATCCGGGCATCCCGCAGCCCTTCGTATCTGTGCCTATCAGCATGTTCGCCCACGGCCCCATGGGTATGAAGACCATGCCCTGTGGCAGTCCCCTGTCCACACCAGCCCTCAGCACCGCACTTCCATGTGGGCTGGTCAGAAGCAGATTCTTCCCATCGGAGAGGCCCAGCGCCCTGTAGTCCTCCTCGGATAGGTAGCAGCATGAGACCTCGTTGATGTACAGTGGAGACATCTTATCCTCGCATCCAGCACCCTGCGCGAGGGTCCTTCCGGAGATCATGACAGCCTTCAAACCGGATCACCCGCATTGTTAACCGGTACGCAATACTCATCTAAAAAGTGAGCGGTTTGGATCAAATGAGATTTGCAGTCGAGCATTCATCTGCATCAGATTGACCAGGAGCGGGAAAACAGGATTGACGTGATTGAGCTTACCGGTCGTGTAGGATCATCGAATACGAAAACTCCTGCCTGCAGCATTCACTGAACCATCAGAGTCAGCGGGTCATCCAGTTCGGCTACTGGTGACCTCCTCTCCGGCCTGAAGACCGGAGCTTGCGCCTGTTACGCTCTGTCACAACCAGCGAGGCATGAGCTTCTCATCACACGTCCGGTCCACAGGAGACATGGTGGGAACGCTCCTCAGCGAAAAACTAAAGGGGGTGGCAAAAGTCGGGAGGGTGTAGAAGGGAGTAGCAATGAGAAGAGGGTGTCGAGTTCGACTTTTGCCGTTCAATACTTAGTCTAAAGTCGAATATAAAGTTTTCGGTATATCACTATTACGAATATTTGGGGAGATATAATCGGTTCCCGATCCGCATACCATTCTGCTTCATGGGTTTGAATGAGGATACAGCGATAACTGGCAATCTTTGATAGATGCGCAACAGGCTGCAACCTGCAGGTTAAATAGGTACGAATTCATAGCATCTGATCGGATGTGATCTCATGAATTTAAAAAAAGATGTTCCGATCTATCAGCTCAAGATAACTCTGGATGAGATCAGGCCGCCGGTATGGCGCAGGGTGGTGGTCAGGGGAGACATCACGCTGCTGAAGCTGCATAAAGTCATCCAGGCTGTGATGCCTTGGGATGATTATCATCTCCACCAGTTCATCGTCGGGGATACCTGCTATTCGATTCCGTTGCCAGATGACCCTCTGCCCAGTGATGTTAAGAACGAAGCTCGCATCAGGCTCTCAAAGATTGCGCCCGCAGAGAAGATCAAATTCGTTTACGAGTACGATTTTGGAGATAGCTGGTTCCACGAGATACTTGTGGAGAAGATCCTGCCTCCAGATCCATCGCTGAAGCATCCTGTCTGTCTGGCAGGGGCGCGCTCCAGCCCACCCGAGGACTGCGGTGGTGTCAGCAGTTACTTCGAGTTCCTGGAGGCCATCACCGATCCAAATCATCCGGAGCACGAACGCATGCTGGACTGGGTGGGAAGGCCCTTCGATCCAGAGATGTTCGATCTGGAGGAGGCCAACCGCCTGCTGAGCAGGATAAAGTAGCACTCAAATGGCAGAGGCATACATTGCTCTGCACTTGAGGTATGTGATCGTACTGAATGTTTGAGCCGTGCTTCTGCTGGAATCAGCTCTGCTCGCGCTGGCTCTGCTTGCGCTGCGCCTGCATGTATCTGCAGAGGCCTGCCAGCTCGCACCTCTCGCAGAGCGGATTCCTGGCCCTGCAGACGAGCCTGCCGTGGCGGATCAGGTTGATGTGAAGGGACAGGTACTTCTCGCGCGGCGTGATCTCCTCCAGGATTCTTTGCACCTCCTCTATGCTCGCGTTCTCCGGCACAAGGCCTATCCTTCTTGAGACGCGGTAGACGTGTGTGTCAACCGGCATCGCAGGCATTTTGAAGCCGAAGAGCATGAGCACAGACGCTGTCTTCGGCCCGATTCCGGGGATCGATGTGAGGTAGCTCCTTGCCTCCTCCGGGCTCATCCTCTGCAGCGGCGAGAGTTCCACAGAGCCGAAGTCCTCTCTCAGCCTCTCGAGAGCCCCTTTGATCCTGGCAGCCTTTATATCTGCCAGGCCTCCCGGACGGATCGCATCCGCGATCTCATCCTCAGAGGCATTCAGGATCTCATCATAGCTCCTGAATCTGCTCTTCAGCTGCTCAAAAGCCCTGCCGGAGTTCATGTCAGAGGTGTTCTGCGAGAGTATCGTCATAACCAGGAGATCCACGGGATCCACGCTTCTGGCCTCAGGCAAACCATATGCTCTCTCTAGGATCTCCATCACTTTAAGGAGAAGATCATCAGACATGAGGCACCTGCCTGATACTCCGGAAGGCTCCAGCTCCATAACCAGGCGCCATATCCGCTCGAATAAAAAGGTACGGGCCTGTCAGTATTACAGGCTCTGCCAGGTCCCGTCCCTGAAGACCCGCAGCGATGAGCTGCTCTTCGCTGTGAAGATCGTCTTCGTCCAGTTCACCTCAAATGGCTCCCAGATCATCGTGGCCAGAGATCTGTTTCTGAAGTCGGACTGGACTGCCGTGAGCGGATAGGAGAATCCGCCAGTGTACGGCCTGTAAAAACTCAGCGGCTGCGATACAGGTACCTTTGTATAGAATATCGGGTCTGTGAAGTACTGCCTTATCTCGCTGTAGTCGGGCGACCCCACATACCCTCCCTCAAGCCAGTCAGCTGCATCAGCGCAGATCAGAGATACGATCAGAGCCAGGAACAGGATGGAGATTCGCGTCATACAGATCCGCTGCTGTATTCGTGGGGATTGTATTTAAGCATGGTGTTGTCTGGTCTATTCATCGATAACCAAACCTGAGATCGCTTCAACTGTGTCGATGGGCCTTGACAGAATCAAGGCACAGAACGCCCTGATATTCGGGAGAAGAAGTCACAAAAAGCGGACTAGAGAAAGAAAGTGACATGGATACAAATTTTATAAGCAAGGATTTGGAAAACCGCAACTGCGATGTGCTCTTTTATGGTGGGAGTTTTACAGGATGGTATCACAAATCTATTTATATAGTATCGTTCAATATGTGCACCATGTTACCACGTTACAACCAAAAGTTGAGCGTGTTCTCTTTGGTGCTGTCATTGCTTTTAATTCTGAATTTCACATTGAGAACAAGCGCACAGCAGGTATCAAACATCTCAAATGCCACACTCATGATAGAAAACGCCACGCTGGGGATTAAAAATTTCACATCTTCATTGCAACCATGGTCAGTCTACCTTGTCATCATCCTTCTTTTTGCTTTTGCAAGCCTCCCCATATTGTGGAACATCAAGGGCTTCTACGATCACATGAGAGATGTCCGGAATCTGCTGGGGGAGAAGTTGTCGACCGGATGCAACCAGGCTGAGCTGATCAATCTGGTAAAGGATGCTCTGACCATTCAGTCCAGCGGGATGCAGGGCGTGGCCAGGGCCACGATGGCCCTGACGCTCTCTGTCATCCTCGGCGCCGCCATATTCCTGCTCATCTTAAACCCCTCTGCTCAGGAAAACTCGATGCTGAAGGACATACTCCTTGCGCTGACCGGAGCTATCTCTTCAATAATCGGATTCTACTTCGGCGGGCGCGCCACGCAGAGCACTGAGCAACAAAAAGGAGGCGGTGGTTCTCCAGCGCCATCTCAAGCAGCCAAGCTAGAAATCACCAGCTTCGATCCAAAGGACTCTTCTACAACCAAACCAGGTAATGTGAAGCTCTCCTGCACCGTTAAAAATCCATCCGGAAGGCCCCTCCAGTACAAGTTCGAGGTCTGGGACGAGAATAATAACTGGGTGAATGGAACTAACTATCAGAAAGATAGCTACTGGACGTGGAATAATGCTGCAAAGGGCAAATACGTTATACGCGTTTCTGTGAAAGACGATATCGGAGGATACGCCGAGAAGGAGAATAAAATCGAGATAAAAGATTAAATATTTTCATTCTTTTGCCAGCATATCGTAGAGGAACGCGGCCACCAGGGCACCGAGCACCGGACCTATGACGTATATCGGATAGTGGCTCCAGAGCACAGGGCCGCCCATGATGTGGTCTATCAGGTAGGGGCCGAATGTCCTGGCGGGGTTCAGTGAGGAGCCGGCGATGTTACCTGTGGTCGTTATGATCCCACCGACTGTCAGGCCTATCACAAGCCCGGCGAACCCCTGGGGCGCCCGCTCGTCAACAGCCACCCCCATGATCACGAGCATCAGCAGGAACGTCCCTATCGCCTCCGCGAGCACAGCCTGTCCGAACGATATGCCGGGGAACGGCGCTGTCGCTCCGAGCCCGCCGACAATCACAGCATCAGATCCGGCGCTTGCTGCGAAGAGCAGGGATCCTAAAGAGGCGCCTATCAGCTGCGCCGCTATGTAAGGAATCACCTCGCTGCTCGGAAACCTCCGGGTGGCCCAGAGCGCTATAGTCACAGCCGGGTTTATGTGCGCCCCTGAGACCCTCCCCAGAGCGTATATGACGCCTGCGATCGCTATGGCGAACGCCATGCCTATTGCGAACCAGTCTCCGAGGCCACCAAGAGCCCCGATCCCGATGTTGAAGGGGTTCGGCGGGCTGGAGCCCCTCGAGATCATGAGCGTTATGGCAGCAGCTCCAGCGCCGAAGTAGACAAGAATCGCTGTCCCGATGAGCTCAGCAACACATCTCTTAGCCAGGGACATATCTCATCCCTCATGGTATACAGCGTAGCATGGCTTGCAGAGGATCCTGGGAAGCTTTCTCTTCAGCTTCTTCGAGGGGAAGGGATACCCTCCCTCCCAGACCTCTATCTCATCCCTGACGAGATGATCCATGCAGACGCCCATCCCGCAGACTATGCATATCGCGACCGCCTCGGTGGTTTTGCCCTCGATGGCGCAGAGATAGCATCTCATTCAATCCCTCACACCGCTTCCTTCCACTGGCAGTACTGATGCCTGAAGTCTATCAGCGACGCAGCAGCGCAGTCCTTGCACACCCTTGCAGGCGATGCAGCCTTTTCCTTGTGCAGGGCTATTATGTTGGTCATCATCGTGGCAGTCACAGGCTCGCTTGTGAGCAGGCATGGATAATCAGCAAGCCTCATGAGCGCGGAGAATCTGACGGATATGGCGCATCCCGGATACGCATACCTCTGCGGGTTCATCAGGACATCATTCCTGTGTATCGGATCGAGATCGACATCGAATCCCAGGACCTTCGGGACGACCTTCGTCTTCGCGCCGTTCCTCATGCGCATTGCCTTGTCGAGGTACTTCCAGCCTCTGAGTATCATATCCATGAAGTCGCAGTTGTGGAGCTCCGCAGCCGCGCTTCTCGTCGGGTAAAGCTGCACGTAGTTGTGGAATCTCTTGGTGAGAAGATCCACGATCATTATCGCGTTGAACCCATCGAGCTCCAGGATGTGCTCGACAGCGCATGCTGATGCGCCGGTGGCAAGGGCGAGCGGCTGGTACTCATTCTTGAACTTATCGACAGCATTGTTAAGCGTCGACTCCATGACCTCTGTTGTGGCCTCGATGGTCGCCATCACCACATCATCCTTGCACATGTTGAATGTCGACTGGGCGATGTGATGCGCTATGTCCCCAACGCAGTATGCTGGCACCGTGACGATGTTGCCGTAGTGCACGCCATCATCCATTGCAGCTTTGACCGCGCCCTTCATCCTGCTCTTGTAGCTCTGCATGTACTTTCTCACATCGAACGACGTGTGTCCCGCAGCATCCATCAGCTTCGCCTGCGCCTCGATGGGTGTTCTGTACACCATCTGGATCATCTCGATCTCCTTCCTGATCGCATCTGAGAGCGTGGCCCCCTTCTCGATCTCGTGCGCGAAGACCTCGCCTATGCCATAGGATGTGTTCATGCCCCAGGATTTGGCTGCGAGTATCGCCTGCTTGTGGTGCTCCGGAATATCCACTGTCTTCAGTATCCTGTTCACGACGTTGCTCGTCGATCCGGGGATCAGCGCGAAATCAACGACGCATGTCGGACCGTAGAACCCGCCGTACCTCCTGACCACCTCCAGTCCGATCAGCGCCTCCGCCTTTCCCACTGCCTGTATGAACGCCTCGACGCTCTTCCTGAACTTCTCGTCCTCCTCGTATAGTATCTCCATTATGGCCGGCGTCTGGTAGTGCTCCACAAAGGGATCGTCCTCCGGACGTATCGTCTTCGTGAGGGAGCTCAGTATGTCGTAGTGCGCGTTCACAGAGTCGACGTGTAGCTTTATCACGGCCTTTGATTGGCCGTCCGCGACCTTCATCTTGTTGACAACATCGACATACGCCTTTGTATCCGATACGACGAAGTCCTGGCCTCTCTTTCTCTTCACGGTCTCAACATCTGCACGCTGGGCCATCATGGCCTCGTCAACCATTTTTTTGTATAGATCTGACATGCCCACCACTCCATCTAATGAGGGATTTGGGTATCATGCGCATCACTGCCCTAAAATACGTATAACTGCCCTCAAACCCCAATAGCACTAAGGTTAATCACGGATATAAGAATTTCGTTTTGTTGTTTGCTAGCACAGTTCAATCAAAAAAGTCGTCTCAACTGAATCAGCAATGTGGCAGGTGAAGAATCTTTGAATTCGTGGAGCGACTATCGATAGGCATGCTCAAATACTGAGGTTAGCAGCCCCATGGGCTGCTGATAAATGGTCTCTTTCTCCTGGGCATCCTGGGCTCAGGATTCGGCTCCGGCTTCTCCCAGTCGTAAACGCCAAACCAGCTCATTTGAGCCACACCATACATGCACGCATCTCTCTCGAACATACCGGTCAGAATCTCTTCGACATTTGACGAATATAAGCTTTTGGGTCTGGAATCGTATCATTGAGATCAATGGCATTTGGCTTTGAAGGATGTGTGAAATGCTGCGTCGCTAGCTGTTGATTTCCTGCCAGACCATTCGATGATTCGAGTCCGGGATCCGATGCCCTCCGCGGAATCCTCTGTGCCTGGCGGGTGCTGCGGTTTCTCTGCCTCCTTTCTGGAGCAGTAATTATATACCACACCACCCTCTATGCCATCTCAGTTCAGAGGGTGATCGTTGATGGCAAAGATCAAGGCAGGCGTCCTGGGAGCGACGGGCGCTGTGGGACAGCGTTTTATCGAAGGACTTAGGGATCATCCGTGGTTCGAGCTCACGAGCCTGGCAGCATCTGACAGAAGCGCAGGGAAGAAGTACCGGGAGGCTGCGAAATGGAGGCTTGAGAGCGAGCTGCCGGATGAGTTTGCGGATATGACCGTTGTCAGGGTCGATCCGAAGGAGGTAGACGCGGATATAGTATTCTCAGCACTTCCATCCGATGAGGCGAAGAAGGTTGAGGCTGAGTTCGCGGAGGCCGGGTTCGTCGTCGCCTCGAACACCGCGACAAACAGGATGGTTCCGGATGTCCCTCTGCTCATACCCGAATGCAACCCTGATCACATAGATCTCATAAAGGTCCAGAAGGAGCGGCGGGGCTGGGAGGGCTACATCACCACGAATCCAAACTGCACCACCATCATGTTCGCGCTAACGCTCAAGCCGCTGATGCAGTTCGGCATAGAGAGCGTTCATGTAGCTTCGATGCAGGCTGTCAGCGGCGCCGGATATGAGGGAGTGCCATCCATGGCGATCCTGGACAACATCATCCCCTACATCGCAGGCGAGGAGGAGAAGGTCGAGACCGAGGCCCAGAAGATCCTGGGAAGGTTTGATGGGGAGAAGATAGTGCCTGCGGATTTCACAGTCAGCGCGAGCTGTCATCGTGTCCCGGTTATGGATGGCCATACAGAGGCTGTCTGGGTCAGGATGAGGGAAGATCCCACACCGGCTGAGGTCAGGCAGGCATTCCTGGACTTCAACCCAGGGCTGGATGATCTCCCGACATCCCCAAAGAGGGCTATCATAGTGAGGGATGAGCCGGACAGGCCGCAGCCCAGGCTGGACAGGAACGCAGGTAGGGGCATGTCAGTCTCTGTGGGAAGGATCAGGCCTGGTATCAGGTACATCTGCATGGGCCACAACACAATACGCGGTGCGGCAGGAGCGAGCATACTGAACGCCGAGCTTCTCCACAAAAAGGGTCTGCTCTGAATGCTGCTCGTAGCCTGGGAGTCGACAGGAGCCTGCAACCTGAGCTGCAGCTACTGCAGGGCGTCTGCCGAGCCGGCGCCATCTGCAAACGAGCTAAGCACAGATGAGATCAAGCGCCTGATCAGAGAGATCGCCCCCCTAGGGGCGATGCTGATAATCTCCGGAGGCGAGCCCCTGCTCCGGTCAGATCTCTTCGAGGTTGCGAAGTACGCAGTGAACTCCGGAGTCAGGGTCTCCCTCGCCACAAACGGCACGCTCATAACACCTGAGATCGTGGACCGGATTCTTCTCTCAGGGATATCCAGGGTGAGCATAAGTCTTGATGGAGCTAGCGCCGAGACGAACGACGCGACGAGAGGAGAGGGCTCTTTTGATCTGGCCCTCCGCGGCATGCGGGCGCTGAGTGGGAGGGTTGAGTTCCAGATCAACATGACGGTCACACCAAGAAACGCCGATGACCTGGATCCACTTCTGGATCTCGCAGAGAGGGAGGGCGCGGCAGCTGTGCACGTATTCTTCATGGTACCCACAGGCAGGGGCAGAGCTGTGGATGGCATCTCGCCGGAGATGCAGAGATCCCTTCTTGATAGAATCGCATCGGAAGAGCGATCGATCGAGATCCGTCCCACGTGCGCGCCGCAGTACGGAAGGGTGCTCGTGGAGAAGGGCCGATCACAGGGGCACAGCGCTGGAGGATGCATAGCGGGAATAAGGTTTGTTTTCATCTCGAGAACTGGAGAGGTCTTTCCGTGCGGCTACTTCCCTGTATCAGCGGGCAGCATACGCGAGAGCTCTTTCTCGGAGATATGGAGCGGCTCACAGCTCCTGAAAGATCTCAGGGAGCGAAAGCTGAAGGGCAGATGCGGGAGCTGCGGTCATGTAAGAACGTGCGGCGGCTGCAGAGCGAGGGCATATGCGCTCACCGGCGATTATCTGGCGGAGGATCCGGCATGCGCCTGGAGGGGATCCATTGGATGAGATCGATCTGAGGATCCTCGCAGCGCTCCAGGAATCGTTTCCTCTTGTCGAGAGACCCTTTCTGGAGCTCGCGGAGAGCCTGGGCATCGAGGAGGATGAGCTCATAAGAAGAGTCTCCAGGCTGAAGGAGCTCGGGCTCATCCGCAGGATCGGGCCGATTCTGGATCTGAGACGCCTCGGCATGAGCGGAGTTCTCGTCGCGATGAAGGTATCTCCTGAAGATGCAGATAGCGTGAGCTCTGTTGTGAACGGGTACGATGAGGTATCGCACAACTATCTCAGGCCGAACGATAGCGGCTACAATCTTTGGTTCACCATATCAGCACCTGCGGAGCGTGCTGATGAGATAATATCGGAGATAAAGAGGAGGACCGGGCGGGAGATGCTCGTGCTCCCGACCATCAGGATTTTCAAGATAGGAGTCAAGTTTGACATCATTTGAGGAGGTTGAAGATTTGGACAAACCTGTGCTGATAGATTTCTTCGCGACCTGGTGCGGCCCCTGCAGGATGCAGACGCCTATAATGGAGGAGCTGGAGAAGAAGTACGGCGGGAGGATAGAGATCAAAAAGGTAGATGTCGACAGCAACGTGGAGCTCGCGAACAGGTACAATATCATGGTGGTGCCGACGATAGTTCTTGAGAAGGACGGCAAGGAGGTGCGCCGCTGGCTTGGCGTCACGTCCAAAGAGGAGCTGAGCAGGGCGATCGATGAGATACTCTAGGAGGCGGTCGCATAGGTGCGCGTCGGATCCATGATCTGTTCAGCGAGTTAGGGGTCTGGCCCATCAGGAGGCTGAACGGAAACGGTAACCCTGCTCCGCATCTCTCGCTGCTCTTCGATGATCACAGGTTCTCTGTGGACACCAGCAGGGCTCCTGGCTGTGAACAGCCTGATGCATATCTAATAACACATGCGCACAGCGATCATCATGGAAGCTCCGCGATGAGATCGCCGAGAGCGATAGCGTCCCGGGAGACTGCGCTCGCGCTTGAGATCAGGCATGAGAGGAGCTATGCTGGCAGGAGCTTCGAGATCGGAGACAGGGTGGAGGTTAATGGCGTCGAGCTGAGGACATACCCCACCAGGCACACAATCGGGTCATCGGCGTTTTACTGGGAGAACAGTCTGGGCGTGAGGATCCTCGTGACAGGGGATGTGAAGGACTACAGATCGCTCCCAAAATGCGATCTTCTGGTGGCAGAGGCGAACTACGGCGATCCCTGGGACTCCTCCTGCATATTCGATGATGATCTGAACGGGTTCTGGGAGGCGCTCAGTGCCGGATCGTCCTTCGGCGCATACGCGTTCGGCAAGGCGCAGCGCGCCGTATCGCTGATACGAGCGATGGGGTTCAGAGATCCGATCGGCATGGACGAGGAGGGGAGGAGGCTCACAGAGGCTCTGATGCCAGATGCCGGCGATATCATCGATTTCAGGGATTGCGAGGGCGTCTCCGTCGTGACCCCCAAGAACCTTCCAAATGTGCATTCGCCTGAGAGGTACATGCTCACCGGAAGGGCGGATGCGTCATGGAAGCGGATACGACTGAGCGACCACCTTGATTTCCGCGGGCTCATGAGAATGCTCGATCATGTATCCCCTGAGGCTGTGATATTCTACCATCCTGCAGGCATCAGGTCAAGGCTTCTGGCGCACTACCTCAGAACCACCGGCTGCGCCGCGATAGCGCTCGACGAGATCGATCTCTTCGAGAAGAGAATGTGAGGAGATGCCTCATCCGCCCCGTATGCATAACTCGAAGTGCGCTGAAGAGCCATGCCTGCCCCAGTGCGGGAGAGCTGTATCGATCAGCGATATACTAATGCTCCGCTCCATTCTTAAGCTCAAACTCGATCTCGCAGATCTCATCTCCTCTGCAGATCCTTCTGCCCCTTCTCGGAACGATCCCCTCGCCGAACTCTGATGCCCAGACCTCCAGCTCGCTCCAGCATATCCTGGATCCGACGCGCTCGTTAAGCTCAGCTCTCCCAGCTCTGACCATGATCTCATGCCATGGGCATCTTCTCACCTGGAAACTGACACATCTCCCGTCCGATGAGCTTTTGAACTCGAAGTCCTCAAAGGAGAGCTTTGCTGCGAAGCATCTCGTAAGAGACTCCAGACCCTCTGACTCATTCATCATCGACTTCAGGGCTCGCGCCTGTATCTTCGGCATCACCCTCCAGACATCATCATCTATCTCAAGAGCGGTATCGAAGCCGTAGCGCTCCTCGACCTTCATAAACCACAGTCCGTCGACGGCTCTGTAGCTGCGCTTGAAGTACTCTACAACATCCCTATCATCGAGCCCGGGATCTGCATTCATGGAACCACCAGCCAGGTTCATGTCGCAGATCAAAAAGAAGTTAACGCCAAGGTGCGATACTTCCGGGAGCACATGCGCTCGGATTTGAGCTCGGGTGATCTCCTCCATTCCCTGAAGGGGAAGAGCTTACCGCTTCTTCGATCCGGTATGCTTCCACTAGCGCAGAAGCAGCGGCTGCCTTCAGTAGCCACTAGGCGTTGTGGGCGGGTTCATGCCAGGGATGAACGACTGGCAGGATTTGCTCATAGATCTTCGTGACCTTTACACTGCAGAGCTTCAGCCTAGGATCGCAGGATGGAGGGGCCTGCGGGTTGAGTGCTCGTGAGACGACTGCTCAAACGCCTCTGATCAGCTATTTGTATGAAGAGCGATAAGATGCGTGGTGATATGCATCGGGTTGAGATCATCGCGAAGGGGGACGTCCAGAGGGTCGGATACCGGGATGCCGTTCAGAGCATAGCCAGGAGGCTCGGTATTTCCGGCACCGTCCAGAACGTGGAACCTTATGATGTCAGGATCATCGCCGAGGGAGAGGAGGCTGCGCTGAAGGAGTTCGTTCAGGCGATAAACATCCAGGAAAGGATGATCAGGGTTGAGGAGCTTGAGGTGAAATGGGGTGCAGCTACAGGCGAGTTCCAGTACTTCAGGATCCTGAGAGGGGACTGGCAGGAGGAGCTCGGCGAGAGGTTCGATGTCGCGATAAGGCTTCTCCACAGGAGCGTCGAGCTGGGCGAGCAGAATCTGGCGGTGAGCAAGGAGGCTCTGGAAGTCGGCAAGGAGAACCTGTCAATAGGAAGGATGATGCTCGAGAAGCAAGACGCAATGCTCGAGAAGCAGGACCGCATGCTTGAGAAACAGGATCTGATGCTGGAGAAACAGGATCGCATGCTCGAGAAGCAGGACGAGACGATCGAGGAGCTCCGGGGAGTGAGATCCGATCTCAAGGAGCACATGGAGAGGAGGTTCGCCCGGATCGAGGAGGAGATCGCTGAGATCAAGAGGGCGATAAGGGAGCTCGGAGGCAGCTGCGTCTAGACCGCCTGGGGATAGGGAGGTCTCGGCAGGCATCGAAGGCACAGTGGCATCGAGATGGTGTGGTCCAGGATGGGGGCTTGGAATGGGCCGGAGGCAGGCTGTGTGGGATGTAAAGGCTGGCGCGGCAGGAGGGCACATCTGAGCTGAATTGAGCAGGCGCGCAATCTGGCTGCTGGAGGTGAGGAAGCATTATCCCTGAATGCTGTAACTCTGCCGAGGGTTTGGATGGTAAGAAGACGTGCGCCTGCACCCTTCAGCCGGCAATCGTCAGAGCGATCAAGTCGATCGAAGGGCATCGAGGGCTTGGGAGGTAACTACATGAACATCATGCGCATCGCCATCATCGGTGCCGGATGCGCTGGGCTCACAACAGGCGCTGCGCTCGCACATATCGGGCACTGTGTGACATGTATGGAAAGCGACGGCATCAAGCTTGCTGCCCTCGAAGGCGGCAGGTACACGATCCGGGAGCAGGGGGTAGAGGAGTGCCTGATCGATCCAAGCGCGTGATATAGGTCTGGATGATAGGAATGCTGGAATGGAATACGACGGTGAGATGGTTCAGGGAAACTGCAAGATCGATGCTGCCCAAAGGGCGGTTCGCCCGTGGTGTGACTGTGCTTGCCGGAGGCGCAGCACTCGGACAGGCTATCAATGTTATGGTATTTCCTGTTCTCACCCGGCTTTACTCTCCAGAGGATTTTGGAATTTTTGGCGTTTTTTCATCGATACTTGCGATAGCAATTGTAGTTGCCTCTCTGCGATATGAGTATGCCATTATACTTCCAGAAGACGATAGGAAAGCTGCAAACGTCATGACTCTTTGTTTTTTTATATTGATCGGCACAACCCTATGCTCTTGGTCTCTCCTGCAAATGTTGAGAGATCAAATTGTCACATGGACAAATACCCCAGGACTCGGGCAATACTTGTGGCTGATTCCCGTGGGGATGCTAGGAGCTGGGGCATACCAGATCCTGAACTACTGGACCGTTCGGAAGAGAGACTTTGTGCGCATCGGTAGAACTCGACTAACTCGTGGAGTGGGGCGTGCACTCTTCCAGGTTGGCCTGGGTTTTTCAGCCTCTGGCCCGCTGGGTCTCTTAGTGGGCCAGGTGGCAGGTGAGTGCGTTGGAAGCGCATCTCTCGCCTCTGCTGCCCTGAACAGAGATCGCGTAGTTCTTGGAGCCGTCAGCTTGGATGGGATACGCGAGGCCATAGCAAGATACCGGCGATTTCCAATCTTCTCAGGCACAGCTGATCTCATAGATACCCTTGGTCTCAATGCGCCTCAGATTCTCTTTGCGGCATTTTATGGGGCCGATGTAGCTGGCTGGTTCGCTTTGGGGCAGCGTGTGATCGCAGCTCCCTTAAATATCGTGGTGGACTCGGTGTCTCAGGTTTACTTCGGAGAGGCTGCACGGCTCCCACGGGATGATCACAGATCTATGAGGCGGCTATTCCTCAAGCTGACCGGCCGGCTGGCGTTGATGGGAGCGATTCCTGTGGCCTTGATCTGCGCATTGGCGCCCTGGTTTTTTGCTGTCGTCTTCGGGCAGAGCTGGGAGACAGCAGGAAGGTATGTGCAGATACTGGGGGTGATGTTTGCAGTCCGTTTTGCTGTAGTTCCACTGCAGCACACACTTAATATACTCGAACGGCAGGATCTCTATTTTGCTTGGGATAGTGCGAGGCTAGTTATGGTAGTAGGTGCAATGCTCACAGCAAATGCTATGGGATTCTCGCATATCGGGGCGGTTGCAGCGTACAGCGTGGCGATGTCGGCCGCGTATGTTCTTTTCTGGCTTATCGGCTGGAATGCATTGACTGCGAAGAGGGGGATTCAAGAATCAAAAGAGATATAATTGAGGGAGTTTTTTATAGCCAGCAGAGCCTAAGCGCTCGGGTTATATTAGCCTGCATGATGGCATTTTTTTTCCGCGTTATGCTGGATCTATTGTATTATAGTTACGTGACACAAACATATGAAAGCGAGTTTCCACTTTATGCAAACAGCATGCTTCGGTTAGCCGAATCATATGCTATTGCATTTTTATTGGCACTTATGGTCGCTGTATCGCTATATCATAATTGGAGACCGAGTGGCATCGTCGTAGTTTTGTACTTAGTCGTAGTTATGCTACCACTAACCTCTTTGTATGGGCTGGCAGATGCGCCTGCAACTTTTGTATATGAAGCATCTGTAAGCTTTGTCATGCTTTTAGTTACTATTGAACTACTGCCCAAGGTGAGACTGCCACGTCCCGGGCGTGATCTTCTCTTTTTGGGTTTGACTGCAATAATTGGATTATCCGCTTATGTATATGGCTGGCTGGCGCTAACTGGGGGCGCTGAAAGGCTGAGCTTCGATTTTAGTTCAGTATACGAAGTTCGTGCTGAGTATGTCCAAACACGAGGGCCGCTGATGGGATATTTTGTTCCATGGCAGGCAAATATCGTCAACGTAATGCTACTCTGCTATGCATTGTATAAGAAAAATTATTGGCTGCTCAGTTTGGCTTTGGTATTGCAATCGATGTTATTCGGTATGACAGGCCATAAGTCATTCTTCCTTGCTCCGTTACTCGCAAGTGGAGTCTATTTCATCTGGAAAAGGAAAAATGCGATCTCGTATATTTTTTTGGGAGCCTCTTTAACGATGTTGGCCTCGTATGCGTATTTTGGGTTGAGTGGGAATGAGCTTATACCATCGATTTTTATTCGTCGTTTATTCTTTGTTCCAGCATCGCTTCATATAGTCTACTATGACTTTTTCTCGCAACCTAGCCACCCTTTTTACATGCTGTCCGATTCGGTCCTGAGATACTTCATCAAAAATCCTTATGGCGTTCATATGCCACAGGTGATTGCTTTCACATATTGGCATAGAGAGTTCTGGCCCGACGTGGGGTATCTTGGGGATGCCTATGGAAATTTTGGATTCTTAGGAATGGTTTTTTTTTCGGTAATACTCGGAGTCATTCTTCGTTTTATAGATAGTGTTGGGTCACGTTTACAATCTAACTTCGTAGCTGCAACAATTTCGATGCCGGCATACGCACTCACAGAATCTGCATTATTTACATCAATGCTCACGCATGGTTTTATCCTTTCAATGCTGATGTTATGGTTACTTCGCTCGATAGTTAAGCCAAGTGAGAATGAGGGAAATACTTGCACCAGTTCACTTTGCTGCAAATTTCGAGTAGACGATCAACTTTTAATGAGATGAAATGGATATGATTCAGCATCCACGTCTTTTAATCATCGCGGTGGTCCTGGGTCTGATGTTGTGTGCTGCTGCTTTATGGTTTCTGGGATTTACTAATGTCAGCACTCCATTTGATCAACTTGAGAACCGCCACATGGGGGATTATTTGAAGGAAGCAAAGCAGGTATACGATGAGCTCCTCAACTCCACAAAATCTGGGAACGCATTACTTTACAACAACAACCTGAATGGGCGAATCGTCTGGAACGAGGCATATTTCATGGAGTCGCTTCTCAATATGTACGAGGCGACCTCCGATCCAAGGTATCTTGATATTTTTATTAAGCACGCAGATCACATTCTCAGCATCAGAGATGATCGGGCAGGACGACCAGATTATGCTGGAAGGCTTAGACCTGGCTGGCAGACAGGTTCCTATTACACGCTTGGCGTTCCGGTGATTATCCCCGATGAGGAGGGCAAACCTTCCCTGGAGGTCCAGGCGGTTCGCAGCGTCGGCAATGACCATACGGTGGTGGAGATACTCCCAGAGAAGGGCCAACAGTTCACACTTATAGTGCGAAACGACTTCCGCCGTATTGAGCCTATGGTGGTGATCTTCGAGAATCTCACTCTGGAAACTGCAGAGAAGGTGATTAATGCAAACCTAACACCATCTAGCTTGATACGTGTTCGTATCATTGGAGATGCTCCACCTGTTCAGGGAGTCTGGCAGCTTAATGAAACTTACAGGATGGTCCTTCACGAGCTGCACACTCCAATTATCGGTACGCCCTTCCTGAGGTTTTCTGACCTTGTATTCAGGGAGAAGAACCTCTCATCATACAGGCAGAAAGCCGAGGAATATGTTCACGCATTTGAAGAGCCCCCAAGAGATTATGAGAGTTCCTGGCGGCAAGACCCTGGAGGTGGTTTCTTTATCTTCGAGCCTAGCGGCAAGTACTGGGCCAGCGGACTTGAGATACCCTACAATGCGCTTTCAGCAAATGGCCGCTTTTTCCTCTTGCTATACAGGACTTATACAGGACTACAGGAGATATGCAGTATCTCGAAAGAGCTAATGCTCTGGCCAGAAAGGTAAGATCCGGGATGATGTTTAATCCTGACGGAACCATGACAATGCCTTACTGGGTTAGAGATAGTTTACCATATACGGGTTGGAAAAACCGGGCGAGCAACCCTGTAAATGGGCTGTATCCAGAATGTTCTCCAGATCCGGCCACAGAGGACGTCTCGCATTTCACGCTGACCCTGCGATTCATGGTTGAGGCCTGGCAGATGGGTATTGTATTCGAGGATAAGGATCTCGAGGCGGTCGCCCGAACATTTGCGGAGCGTTTATGGAGGCCATCCTCGGTCATGGCAGACGAGCTGTGCGATCCGGACTGGCGTAAGGGATTTTATCTTGCCCACAATCTTGATGGTGAATCCCAAGCCTACGACTATGCAGCTGCAACCTTTGCACTGCTTTCGCGTTGGGATGCGACGATATTGAGCCATGCATTGGAGGTGTACAGGTCTCGATATAGCGATATAAATTGTGTTGACAAAGACTATCTCTATGGCGAGGTGATGCTGGGGTGGAGCGTTCTGGCTGGAGGCGGTGAGCTTTGGATGGGCAAGCTACAGGAAAAGCCGCTTTATCCATTCACATTGCGCTTCAGTGCGGATCAGTATGTTAAGAGTTCACGCTTGATCTCTCTTGATGATAGCGGAGTTCCTGTGACCGATTATGGTTCTTTGCATGGTGGAGCAGGGAAGCGATATAATCCTACTTTTATTTCGAACTATGCGCTCGCACTGTACCGAGATTTCCTGAGTACCAAGGATCCTTCATTGCTCGAGGCATTTAATAAGCAGGTGCATTGGCTACTTGAGCACAAAACACAAAGGCAAAACAGAGGCATTGAGTTCTGGGTATGGGAGTTTGATTTTAATAATCCAACATTTGAAGCTAAAGCTCCATGGGTCTCAGCTCTTTCACAGGGAAGGGTGTTATCTGTGTTTCTGGCTGCATATGATCTTACAAATGATCCACATTACCTCCGTGCAGCAGAGTACACATTTCGTTCTTTCCTTGTTCCAGCATCTGAGGGAGGCGTCTCGACTTTCGAGAATAATGTGGCTTGGTACGAGGAGGTGGCAGATTATGATGCGCCATCTGCAAAAATCCTGAACGGGCATATCGCTGCAGTGCAAGGGTTATGGACATTTTGGAAATGGACTGGTCGAGAGGATGTAAAGCGATATCTTGACATTGGGATCGCAGCGGTGAAAAGAGATATAGCCACCTACGACGCTGGGTTTCTTTCTTACTATAGCCAATATCCAACCAACCCACGAATATATGCCCCATCTGGAGACTATAACACGCTTCATGTCCACCAGCTTCTCTGGCTTTATGATGCTACCGAGGAATCCATATTCCTCAATTATGCTCTGCAGTTTGCCAGCTATGATTCACCAATGTGGAACATCACAACCGCAGGTTCTACGGACCCGATCGGTCATGGTCCAGATAAGCTGTTTTTCCAGATGGGCAGCCAGTTCTGGTCACATAACGAGTTTCCAACCTGGGTGGTTTTAGACTTACACGAACTGAGGGAGATAGATGGAATAGCAGTATTTGGTTACACAAACAAATCTACGCCACGCAACCTTGAGGTTCTAGTCTCAAAGAATGGAAAGGATTGGATTAAGATATTGGAGAGAGTCAATAACACAGAGATACAAATAATTGAAAGTTTCGAGCCTGTTTTAGCCCGTTTTGTTAAGCTTGTAATCTTCAACGATAATGGCAATAATAATGTGGCACTAACTGGCTTTGCAGTTCTAGGAAATGCGAGAGGGTCCATAGCGGTCTCTGATTGGAAATCTTTTAGCTCGGGGAACTTGCCAGCTCATGTATTTGGCAAAGGATGGAATATTCCGGAGATTGGGTGGATTGTTGTATATTTGGGAGATCCGATTCCAAAAGATATTTTCATCAAGCTCGAAGGTTGTTACCGCCAGTGTTGCTTTACACTTCTCGAGACCAGAGACCTTAAGGAATACAGGACAATCTCCCCTGATGTTTCCGCGACAAAGGATGGGCTGAACATAGCGCTTCATAATTTGAATTCGAGCTATCTTAAGATCGTGTTTCATGGAGGCTGCAAGGGAGGAAAACTTACTGTGAGGGATTTTGCATGATTGCATATCAAATGTGTACGCGTTGTGTGATGGACACGACTGCGGAAGAGATCTCCTTTGATTCAAGCGGTATTTGCAGTTTCTGTCATAGCTTCGACGAAAACGTGAAACCCGTTCTGGATCGCGCCGGTTCTACAGAAGGTAGGAGATTACTTAATCGGATTGTTGCCTCTATAAAGAACTCTGCCCACGGAAAACCTTACGACTCCATCTTGGGCATAAGCGGTGGGACTGATAGCTCTTACCTAGCATATCTGGCCTCAGAGCTTGGATTGCGACCACTGCTAGTAAATGTCGATACTGGCTGGGACACGCCGGAGTCGAAGAGCAACGTTGAGAACCTTGTGAGCAAGCTTGGGTTCGATTTGGAGATCATCACTGTCGATTGGGATGAGATGCGCGATCTGCAGCTGGCCTTTTATAGGTCGTCTGTGAAGAACTGCGAGATCCCTCAAGACCATGCTTTTCTGGCAGCTCTCTATAAAAAGGCAGCCCAAGAAGACGTCCGTTATATACTAACTGGAGGAAATCTTGCAACCGAGTCAGTTCTTCCCCGATCTTGGGGCTACAATGCGGGTGATCTGCGCCATCTTCTTGCAATTCACAGTCGCTTCGGCACCAGGCCTCTGAGGAAGTTTCCGACTCTGAGCTTCTGGCGGCGTTATTTGTACTATCCCTTTGTGCGCAGTATCCGAGAGGTGAGGCTCCTCAACTATGTGCCATACAACAAAAATAAGGCAAAACGAATATTAGCTGAGAAGTTTGGTTGGCAGGACTACGGAGCCAAGCATTACGAATCTGTCTTAACAAGATTTTTCCAGGGATACTATCTCCCAACCAAGTTTGGTATCGACAAACGAAAAGCGCATCTATCAAGTCTTATACTTTCAGGGCAAATAACACGGGAGCAGGCACTGGAGGAGTTAAAGAAACCACCGTATCCTAATGAGGAGCTGCTCCAGAAGGATAAGACGTATATCGCGGAACGTCTTGGCCTATCCCTCTCAGAATGGGAGGAGATTCTAGCTCTCCCCCCAAGACAGCACGAGGATTTTCCTTCATCCAAATTGCTGTTTGCATTTAAAGATGGACTGGTGAAAGCAACCGGTATCAGACGGAGGCGTTACAGGTTATAATGCTGCATGGACGTGACCCCATGAAGAAGGTTGTCCATCTCACCACCGTCCACCCCTCCTTCGACACCCGCATCTTCCACAAGGAGTGCAGGACTCTGGCCAGCGCAGGCTATGACGTCTCCCTGATAGTGCAGCATGATCGTAACGAGGTCCTTGATGGAATAAGGATAATAGCCCTGCCAAGGCCCAGGAACCGCCTCCACCGCATCCTGGGGCTCACCTGGCAGGCATTCAGACTTGCGATTCGCCAGCAAGCAGACCTCTATCACTTCCACGACCCGGAGCTACTTCCGGTGGGTGTCATGCTCAAGCTGTTTACACACGCGAAGGTCATCTACGACGTCCACGAGGACGTGCCCCAGCAGATACTCACCAAGCACTGGATCGCCGCGCCCCTCAGGCGCCCGCTCTCAATGGCTTTCAACATCGCTGAGAAGCTCATGGCTAGAGCGCTAGATACAGTGGTCGTAGCCACTGAGGGGATAGCCGAGAAGTTCGAGCGGCTGGATCCAGTTGTGATACACAATTACCCGGATCTGAGGATGCTGCCAATCACCCCGAGAATATCAAAAGAAGAGAAAGATAATGTTTTGGTCTATGTGGGGGGAATTAGCCGACTTCGAGGAGTAATTGATTTGATTCGAGCTCTAGAGATCTTGGATTCATCATGGAACGTGCGCTTGGACCTTATCGGGCGGTTTGAGCCCCCCACCCTTGAGAGGGAGCTTCAGATGATGCCTGGATATAGGCGTGTGAGCTTCCTTGGATGGCTTCAACCGAAAAGGGTTTACGAGCATTTGCACAAATCACATATAGGTCTTGTATGTCTCCATCCTGAACCCAGATACGTTTTAAGCCTCCCTGTCAAGCTCTTCGAGTACATGGCCGCTGGACTTCCAGTGATCGCCTCGAACTTTCCTCTATGGAGGCAGATCATCGAGGGGGCCCGCTGTGGAATCACTGTCGATCCGCTGAAACCCGGAGAGATAGCAGAGGCGATTGAGTACCTGATAACACACCCTGAGGAGGCGCGAGTGATGGGCGAGAACGGCCAGCGCGCTGTGGTGGAAAGATATAACTGGGAAAATGAGGGGAAGAAGCTTATCAGACTGTATGAGGAGCTTTTGAGACAATGAACATCTGGATCTTCAACGAGAACGCCTACTCACCTGACCTTCCCGGAGGCACCAGGCACTACGATCTGAGCAGAGAGCTGGTCAGGCGCGGGCACAGTGTGAGCATTTTCGCAACAAGCTTCCACCATCATATGCATAAGGAGGTCCGTCTGCAGCCGGGTGAGGACTGGAGGATCGAGGAGTTCGAGGGCGTGCGTTTCGTCTGGATCCGCACACCTCCATACCAGCGGAACGACTGGCGCAGGGTGAGAAACATGGTTGCGTTCATGCTCCGATCCTGGCGGCTGGGGGAGAGGATCTCCAGGATCGCGCCGGAGGTGGGAACGCCTGATGTGATCATAGGCTCCTCTCCACATCTTCTGAACCCCCTTGCAGCATGGATGGTTGCGAGGCGCTTCCGAGTGCCCTTTGTGATGGAGGTTCGAGACCTGTGGCCGCAGACGATCATCGATATGGGCGTCATGGGCCCCAGCCATCCGATTATAAAAGCTCTCCAGGTACTGGAGCGGTTTCTGTACCATAGGGCCACCCGCATAATCACCCTGCTGCCAATGTCTCACGAATACATCACAGCCTGCGGGATCTCGCGCGACAAAATTATATGGATCCCGAATGGAGTGGATCTATCCCGCTTCAGCAGAGCTTCAACGAAACCAGCGAACCACGATGGATTCCAGGTGATGTACCTCGGTGCGCACGGCCAGGCCAATGCTCTCGATGTGCTGCTCGATGCGGCAAGGATTATCCAGGAGAGAGGCCTCAGTGAGATACGCTTTGTCCTCATGGGGGATGGCCCGGAGAAGCCCAGGCTGATCAAGATGGCAGAAGAGCTTGGGCTTGAGAATGTGGAGTTCAGGAATCCTGTGCCGAAAAGCAAGGTACCAGATGTTCTTAGTGAAGCTGATGCCTTTTTGTTTAACTTGGAAGACGTTGCAGTTTTCAGATACGGCATCAGCCCCAACAAGCTCTTTGACTTCATGGCGGTTGGCAATCCTGTGATCTCCTCCGTGCAGGCGCCGGCAAACCCCGTGGATGCAGCACACTGCGGGTTCACCATACAGCCGAGGGATCCGGAAGCAATGGCTGAGGCGATCATAAGGCTCTATAGCATGCCTCAGGATGCACGAGAGGAGATGGGCCGCGCGGGGCGGGACTACGTGGAAAAGCATCATGACATCGCCAGGCTCGCAGAACGACTTGAAGACACGCTGGCTCAAATCCTGAGCGGGCCTTGAGATTTGCAGAAAGGGGGCCACACGCCTATCACCTCCCCGACGTCCGCCCCTGGCTCGCTCAGACGAGCGTCTTCGTGCTGCCGTCCTTTTACAGAGAGGGCGTGCCCCGCAGCACCCAGGAGGCGATGGCGATGGCCCGGCCCGTTATCACGACAGACGCCCCGGGATGCCGCGAGACCGTGATCGATGGCGTTAACGGCTTCCTGGTGCCGCCCCGCGATGCCAGCGCCCTGGCGGATGCGATGGAGCGGTTCGTGCTGGAGCCGGAGCTGATAGAGCGGATGGGCGCAGCCAGCCGCAGGATCGCCGAGGAGCGGTTCGATGTGCGGAGGATCAACAGAAGAATTATGGAGGCGATGGGTCTCGGATGATAGAGAATAGCAGGGCGCAAACTCCAATCTTTGGAGTAAGCCCGTACGCAATATAGAAGGAGCAACGATCGAGATGAGATCTGCTTACAGGTTCCGGTTGTATCCGACTGAGGCTCAGATCAAA
>NZ_JASFYM010000017.1 GCF_030055635.1 Methanothrix sp.
TCAAAACAGTGTTTGGACCGAAGAATACCTGACATCAACAAACTGAGAGACGAAATCAATATCTGGCAACGGGAACGAAATGCGATCCGCGCAACTGTCCGCTGGAAGTTCAGCAAAGACAACGCCAGAGCAAAACTCAAAAGACACTACAATATGGTTAAAAATAAATGTTAAAGAGCACTAGTGATATTTACTCTCTTAGTGATGTGTGTATGCAGTGGAGTTGAAACAAAAGCCTATGTGATCCAAGAGAAAAATATTTCATTCGATCTGCCAGGTGCGACAATAAAACGACAGGGTTTTAATGTTTCAGGTGCAATGTTCTACGACTCTTTTGAGATAACGAAAGATAACGGCGTTGCTTATCTATATATGTACACAGTTGGGTCGCCTTGGAGCTATATGAGTTCTGAGGCCATAACCGATTTTCTTGTTGGTACAACTCGCGAAAACATGGAGAACGAAGGCTATATTGAAACCGGTAACTGGACATCTCAGGATCACTCTGGAAAATCTGTAACAGTATACAATTACTACCTGAAGGGTCAGCTGTTCGAAGTAAATCTTGCCATATGGCCACTAGAAGGTAAAAGATTTGCAGAACTCTATGCCATACTAGATCGTGATTCTACAAATAAAATAATAAATACTCTAAAAGTTGAGTAAAGTAGAATAGGTCTGCATAATTATATTTTACATTTTTCATCAAAAAGGTAATTTTCGGACCAAAGAAATCGTCTATCTCTGTAAGATGCCTATAGCTTCCGATTTTTCGCTCAGTCCGGCATGGGATCTCCACTTATATGGCTCTCTTTCTCGAATATCGACTCGAAGAGGAAGTACTTCTCAACGTACGCCTTCAGCTCCTCGTCAGATATGCATGATCTCCTCTTCTCCTCATCATACAGCCTCTTTATCTCAGAGTGTATGAGATTGAGCCGCCAGTCGTCCTTGCTCACACTGACATCCATATCGATGAGCTCTCTCAGCGCCTCCTCGACCTTGATCTTCAGAACCTCCCTGCCTGATGTCGGGCCTATCATGAGGCTTCTGGTGGCTCCCACGATCTCCGGCGGGTATGGCTCGTAGGTGAAGGGGTTCTTGATCACGCCAGCCGTGTGTATGCCGCTCTCATGCGAGAATATGTTCCTGCCAACCACTGCTTTGTTCCTCGGCACCCTTATGCCCACACGCTCCTCCATGAACTGCGCGAACTCCGTCAGGCACGATAGATCGTACTTCTCGAAGCCCTCAACCCTGGTCTTCAGAAACAGCAGAACCTTCTCAAGCTCAGCGTTGCCAGCCCTCTCCCCTATGCCCAGAAATGTGAGGTTCGACCAGTTTGCTCCGTACCAGTAGCCGACGATGGAGTTCACCGTGCCGAAGCCGAAGTCGTCGTGGATGTGCGTCTCTATGTTCTTCACCCCCATCTCGCGCAGCCTCCGGACCATGTTTGGTATCGAGTACGGATCGTTCAGACCATCAAACGGCAGCCCGTAGCCGAGGGTGTCGCAGATGCGGATGGTACAATCCCTGTCTATATCGATTATCTCCCTAACAAGTGGGTACACGAAACCCTCCAGATCCGAGCGCGTGATGTCCTCCAGATGCGCTCTGGTTCTAAGACCATGGTCGACAGCATACTGAAGCGCATTTAGATACATCTCCCGCGCAGCCTCCCTTCCAGGAAGTCCCATCTTTATCAGCATGTGCGGATCAGAGATCGACATCAGTATGCCTGTCTCCCTGATCCCGTCCATCTCCAGAACAAGATCTATATCATTCGTGTTCGCCCTGCTCCAGCCTGTTACCTCCGGGTTGCACCCCCTGTCCAGCATCTCCCTTGCAGCCCTCTTGTCGGTGCTGCTGAACAGGAATACCTCCAGCTTCTCTATGCCTATCCTGTGGAGGTACTCGTATATCCTCAGCCTGTCCCTCAGAGTTATGACTATCCCGGGCATCTGGGCTCCATCGCGAAGCGTGGAGTCGCTTATGTACACATCATTCCCGTTCGGCAATCTTATCTTCGGGAGATCCTCATAGGACATGAACCGCATGCACATCAGCCTCCATTCAGGGCTCTGTGTTCGACGTGCTGTGGTGATCGGACAACCTCTAAAAGCAGGCATCAAAGCAGGAATCCACACATGCGCGAAGAAACAGGCCCTGATCCAGATAATAAGGTCGACGATGATATTTATAAATTCTGCCCAATCTTAATTATAAAATTATATTAATATTATCAGGCGCTACTCTGTTAGGCTCTCTCATAAGATCGGGTGTATGAAGCAGGATTCCAATGACTAAACACCGGATGCCATTATCCCAAAAGTAGAAATACGCATCGATCTAATTCACAATTATGTCTCACGCCGACAGGATCATCAGGGCAGCATTCCAGTCGGATGAGGCTCTGAGGGAGGCTATAAGATCGGTCATCTCAGAGATGGGGATGAGCACCAGGGAGTTCAGCAGGATCTCATCAATACCCCAGAGCACCCTTTACAAGATACTCTCGGGGCACAGGGAGCCGAACATAACGACGCTCCGGCAGATCGTGAAGACCATCCGTGATCTCGAGGGCGGAGGCGAGAGGTTCATAGCGATAATAGCCGCCAGGCCTGTTCTGGACAAGATCGAGGAGACCAAGATGCGCATCGGGGATAAGGTCTTCACGCTCCGCGAGTACTCAGCGACAAATATCGAGGAGGCGATCATCGCTGCGGTCAGGGCAGAATCCGACGGCGCAGCCGCAGTAGTCTGTGCCCCGATCGTCAGCCCGACCGTTGAGAAACTCCTCACAATACCGGTCGCCACGATAATACCCAGGGAGAGCGTAAAGAGGGCGATAGAGGTCGCGGCAAAGAAGATAGAGGTATGAGCGCATGGGCGTCGATCTCGGGGACATTCTCACCAGAAAGAAGATCTCGATCGAGGATCTCTCGGGAAGCTGGATCGCAGTCGATGGATTCAACACCCTCTACCAGTTTCTCTCGACCATAAGACAGCCTGACGGCACACCACTAATGGATTCTTCTGGAAGGATAACATCTCATCTATCAGGACTGCTCTACCGCATGACGAACCTCGTGGAGGCCGGGATCAGGGTTGCATTTGTCTTCGATGGCAGACCTCCAGAGCTCAAGGCAGGGACGCTTGCCGCCAGGGCCCAGATGAAGGAGATCGCGGAGATCCAGCTCCAGGAGGCGATAGCCACAGGTGCTGAGAGTTTCAGGTACGCGCAGGCCACAACGAGGATAAACAGCGAGATACTCCATGACTCCATCAGGCTCCTGGACGCCATGGGGATCCCGTATGTCCAGGCCCCCTCAGAGGGCGAGGCGCAGGCAGCCTTCATGGCGATCCGCGGGGATGTTGATTACGTCGCATCCCAGGACTACGATTCCCTCCTCTTCGGAGCGCCCAGGGTTGTGAGGAACCTCGCGATCACAGGCAGGAGGAAGATGCCGAGGAAGAACGTTTACATCGAGGTCCCTCCTGAGGTAATCATCTTAGAGGATGAGCTCACCAGGCTCGGGATAAGCAGGGAGCAGCTCATAGACATAGGGATAATGTGCGGGACCGATTACAACAAAGGACTCCAGAAGGTGGGTCCGAAGAGGGCGCTCAAGCTCATAAAAGAGCATGGATGCCTGGAGGCCGTGCTCGATGCGCTGGGGGAGAGCATCGAAAATCTTCAGGAGATACGGGATATCTTTCTGCATCCGGAGGTCACGGAAAGCTACGAGCTCAGGATGAAAAAGCCCAGTATCGATGAGATTGTCGGGTTTTTATGTAACGAGAGGGACTTCTCGGAGGAGAGGGTCAGAAAAGCTGCGGAGCGCCTGAATGCATCGTTCCGCGCAGGGCAGTGCACACTTGAAAGGTGGTTCTGATGCTCATCTCAGGGTACGAGATCGATCTGGAGAAGGCGATCAGCATCATTAAAAGAGCGGGGGTCAGAAGGGTCGGCGTCCAGCTTCCCGATGGCCTGAAGAGATCCGCTGCTGAGATCTCAGGGATCATAGCGGAGACCGGCGCTCAGGTTCTTGTCTCTGGGGATCCCTGCTATGGTGCATGTGATCTGGATCTCCAGCTGTGCAGCATGGTCGATCTGATGGTGCACATAGGCCACTCGGAGATGTGCGAGAGCCTGAGCGACAGGATTGTTTACGTGGAGGCGAGGATGCCATCTGATGTTGGAGATGTCGTGGAGAGATCCCTTGGATTCCTCACGAAAAGCAGGGTGGCTGTCTGCACAACCGTCCAGCATTCTCATATGATCGATCGTGTGATTGGGATACTGAGATCTCACGGGATAGATGCCATCGCAGGCGGGCCGTCTCCGAGAACAAGGCACCGGGGGCAGGTTCTCGGCTGCTGCTACACAGCCGCCAGGGTCGGGGCAGAGGAGGCTCTCTTCATAGGCACCGGCAGGTTCCATCCTCTGGGCCTCTCGATGGC
Source organism: Methanothrix sp. (assembly GCF_030055635.1). NCBI lineage: Archaea > Methanobacteriati > Methanobacteriota > Methanomicrobia > Methanotrichales > Methanotrichaceae > Methanothrix > Methanothrix sp. The sequence goes on from NZ_JASFYM010000017.1 coordinate 4,465, forward strand.
GACAGGCATGCGGGTGGTAGCAGCGGATCCTGTAACAGGCTCGGTGGAGGAGATAGATTCGCAGGGTTTTCTAAGGTGGAGATACGGGATCATCGCCAGAGCATCGGATGCGAAGAGGATTGGGATCCTGATATCGAAGAAGCCGGGACAGAGGAGATGCGTGACCGCGAGGAGGCTCAGATCTCTCGGTAGATCTAAAGGAAAGAGCATGCTTGATGTCTACATAGACAGAATCGAGCCTGAGAGGATTCTCGATCTCGGCCTGGACGCGGTAGTCTCGACAGCATGCCCGAGAATCGCCCTCGATGACGCCCGCAGGTACAGCGTTCCCGTTCTGACACCGCCAGAGTTTGAAATGGCGCTTGGCACGAGAAACGATTACGTCTTCGACGAGATCCTCGAGGCATGCGGCGAGCCCGAAAGCACTTGATGGCCAGCAGGGGGCTCTCCGGAGAGCTTAGCACCGGAAGCGCGCGAGGATTCACTGTACCAGTCAAAGATGCACACAGGTTGATACGTATTTATATAAAAATACATCAAAAATTGTGTGCTTATGAAGCCTCGCGCCGTTAGCAGGACCTCCTGGAGGTGATCGCCTCCAGATCACTCAGGAACAGATCGAGGTTCTCCTGGGTCATGTGCGGCATCAGTATGAGCCTCAGCGCCTTTGGCTCTCTGGTCATCGAGACGTGCCAGCCCCTCTCAAGCAGCGCCCTCCTGACCCCAGGCGGATCATCGATCTTCAGCGCGACAACGTTCATCACAGGCTCTATGACTGGCTCGATGCCCATGGAACGGGCCTCTGAGACGAGATGCGCCGTCATCTCCATGCATCTCCTGACAACCTTCCTGTAACCATCAGTGCCGAGATGCATGATCACAGCGTATGTGGCAGCGGCTGCAGCTCCGCTCCTGGTGCCCGTCAGCGATGCCTGTCTCGCGACAGTCAGGTAGTACGTCTCTGTCTCAAGCCGTTTTACATGATCCGGACTCCTGAAGATCAAACCGCCGGCTGGAATCGGACTCATGCCCATCTTGTGCGGATCGATGGTTATCGACTGCACCCCCTCAACCCTGAAATCCCAGTGGTACTCTCTTTCAAGGAACGGCAGAACGAACCCGCCGAATGCTGCATCCACATGAAGAGGTATTCCGTTCTCGATCGCGAGCTCTGAGAGATCCTCAATTGGATCGACCTGGCCGAACTCTGTTGTTCCGGCGATGCCAACAACACACACCGTGTTCTCATCGATCAGCCTCTCGACATCCCCGACATCCACCCTGAGCATCTCATCGAGCTCTGCCTTCCGAACCTCCAGGTTGAGGAGATCCGCGATCTTATCAAAGGAGAAGTGAGCCGATTTTGGAACGACTATGTTCCCGTCGCGCCTGCCGGATGAGTTCCTGGCGGCGCGTATCGCCTGGATGTTCGACTCGGTTCCGCCTGTTGATATGTAGCCTGATGCATCGGGGCATCCCAGTAGGGACCCAAGAATCCCAACAACCCTGCGCTCGATCTCCGATGTTCCTGGGAACAACCCGGGATCGCCCAGGTTCGTCTCCAGGAACATGGTGTATGCCCGTACCGCCACGGGATGAGGGCGTGTGCACATTGTGGAGAGGAGACGTTCGTAGGAGGAGTCCCTCCCACGCATCTCCCTCAGGAGATCCTCGACGGTCTCCTCTGACAGACCTTTCTCCGGGAACGTGTACATCATCGATTCCTTGCAGCCTCTAGGAGTATCGAGAGCTCCGCCCTTGCCACAGTCTCCCTCACAGCAGCCACCGCATCGATGTTCGCGGATATGCTGTCTATCCCGATCTCGACAAGCCGCCTGGCCATCTCCGGATATGATCCAGCCTGGCCGCATATCGATGTCTTGACACCGGCCTTCTTGCACCGCTCCACAACATACTCTATGAGCTTGATGACCGCTGGATGCATCTCAGAGTACAGGCCAGCGACGTTCTCGTTGTTCCTGTCCACGGCGAGCGTGTATTGGGTGAGATCGTTCGTGCCGAACGATATGAAGTCCAGTCCCTCCTCGATGAAGTCCTCGATTGTGAGCGCAGCAGCCGGCGTCTCGACCATTATCCCCACATCGATCCTGCTCAGATCCAGCCCTTCCTCGACCATGATCTCTTTCGCCCGTTTGAGCTCGCTCACGTGCTGGACCATTGGAAGCATGATCCCCACGTTTGTGAGCCCGAGCTCGTGTAGCTTCTTGAACGCCCTTATCTCCAGCCGGAAGTGCTCCACCTCTGTGAGGTCCCTCCGTATCCCGCGCCAGCCGAGCATCGGGTTGTGCTCGATCGGCTCGTTCTCGCCGCCCTCCATCGCACGGAATTCGTCCGTGGGCGCGTCCAGGGTTCTCACCCACACAGGCTTCGGGTAAAATGCATCTGCCACTATCTTGATGTTCCTGACGAGCTCATTGACGTACTCCTCGCTCCGTCCTGATCGTATGTAATAACCAGGTGTCTTCCCCAGCCCCAGGATCATGTGCTCTATTCTGAGAAGACCCACACCGTCTGCCATCGTTGCGGCTGCAGCCTGTGCTCTCGTGGGCTCGCTGATGTTGACCTTGACCTCTGTCGCTGTCACCGGCTTGTAGGCCACAGCGACCGGCTGAGCCTTCTTCTCCTCGGCCACGGCCACCTTTCCCTCGTAGACCTGGCCCTTGGTGCCATCGACTGTGACAACCATCCCATCCCTGAGCACTTTTGTTGCGTTCTTTGTCCCCACAACCGCGGGGCAGCCGAGCTCGCGGCTCACTATGGCAGCATGACATGCCATGCCGCCCTCGTCTGTGACTATTGCTCCCGCGCGCCTCATTGCAGGGACCATGTCGGGCATGGTCATGCGGGTGACCATTATGTCCCCGTCCTTTATCTTCTCCAGATCCCTGACTCCGGAGATGATCCTCACGGTGCCGGTGGCCGTGCCTGGAGACGCTCCGAGACCTGTGACCAGGACCCGGGCCGTGCCGGGAGCCTCTGCCGCGGCCTTTGCGGCGCTTTTTGCTATCGTTGTTATCGGCCTTGACTGTAGGATGTATATCTTGTTCTTCTGCACGCCCCACTCTATGTCCTGGGGTATACCGTAGTGCCTCTCCAGGATCTCCGCATACTTCGCGAGATCCAGTATCTCGCTCTCGGTGAGAACCTGCGCATCCCTCTTCTCCGGTGGAACCGGTACTGTCACGGTCTTCGAGGTCACAGGATCCCTGACGATCATGATCTCCTTCGTGGCGATCATCTTGTGGACTATCTTCTTGGAGGTTCTATCAACAACGTAGTTATCCGGAGACACACTGCCGCTGACAACCGCCTCTCCGAGACCCCATGCTGCCTCGATCACAACAAGCGGCTCTCCTGTGCTCGGCTGGGAGCTGAACATGACCCCTGACTTCTCCGAGTCGACCATCTTCTGGACTATCGCGGAGAGGTTGACCTTCTCATGCTCGAAGCCCTGCTCGACCCTGTAGAATATCGCCCTCGCGCCGTAAAGTGATGCCCAGCACTTTTTAACGGCCTCGAACACAGCATCAGCGCCCCTGACGTTCAGGTATGTCTCCTGCTGGCCTGCGAAGCTCGCATCCGGAAGATCCTCTGCGGTCGCGCTGGATCTGACAGCGACGAAAACCTCCTCGCCCTCCCGCTCGCAGAGCTCCCTGTACCTCTCCTTTATCGCGTTCTCTATGTCCTTTGGAACCTCTGCATCCATCACGATCTTCTTGGCCCTGGCCTCTGCCCTCAGAAGCTCCTCAGGGTTGTTCACATCCACTTTCAGAGAGTCGAAGAGCTCTTTAGCAATGCCTGCACGCTCGATGAACTGCCGGAAGGCCTGTGCCGTGACCGCAAACCCGCCAGGTACAGGAATGCCGATGTTTATCATCTCGCCCAGGCTCGCGCCCTTCCCGCCGACTACAGGTATATCCTCCTTCCCCACCTCTTCAAGCCAAACAACGATCGCCATTAAAGTCAGCCTCTTAGCGTTATCATGAGAGATGGTGGTGCTTCAATTCGCGACCGTATATTACTCTTTCCTTTCAGATACAATGAGGTGGATGATCTCAAAATTACAGATCAGAATATGCTCGTCAGGGTCCAGAATTACTGATCAACGAAATCGCTATCATCCAAATCGGTCAATCATCAGACACTCTTCTAAGAATGCGATTTATCTCAACATATTGATCATGTTCGCAGATCACCGGACCTGCAGCTCCCTGGCAACCTCCGCAGCCCTCCTGAGCGCCTTTATGGCATCCTCCCTCTTGAGATCCTCACGTCTGCTCTCAAGAAATCTCCTGAACTGTAGAAGCGTCTCCTCCGGAACCCTGCATCTGGCATCTCTTATCAGATTCTCATAGCTTCTGGAAGGAAAGTACCTGGCCCTCGCAATCTCCAGCAGATCTGCGGCGCTTTTCTCATCGATGAGGCCCTCGTTCACAGCCAGCCTGAGGTTGTGGCGTATGTTGACCAGAGGCTCGGAGAGTGGCTCGAGCGTCACGGGATCGAAGACCAGGGCGACCTCGTCGTCAGCGACTATCTCTCCGCTCTTATACGCACTGTAGATCTCGCCGACGCCCTCCATGCCATAGACATCCATCTCAGCTGCCCTCAGAGCTCCCATGCTTGAGGCGCCAATCACCCGCACGCCCATCTGGAGCGCCTCGAGGATCTCCTTGTGCGCCACAGAGGAGTCCTGGAAGAAGACGCCGTCTATCAGGCATATTATGTCCGCTCCATCTCTTGCAGCCGCGAGAACGTCTCCGCGCCTGGCTGGCGGCCTGTAATCCGCATCCAGGATGGAGCGCGCCTCATCATGAGGCATGCTTGGACCCAGAAACACGACGACTCTTGGCATCCCTGCACCGCTTGCCGACCCTCTCCGGATCCACAGCCGAGATCTCCAGCCCGGGCACTATCACCCTGACCACGGGCACCATTATCTCAGGAGCCGTGAGATCCACAACTATCGCCCTCTCAAACCCGGCCGACTGAAGCCTATCGAGAATATGTTTGATATCATCCAGAAAATCATCGGTATCATAAGACTTTATGGAGCTGAAATCCTCCTCGCGCTCGTACTCGAACCAGTGCCTGTTAAGGCGCTTCAGCCTTTCGTATCCCATCATGCGCCTGAAATCCGCGCTCACAGTATCCTCCCTGGCGCCATGTATCTGTGTGAGCCGGCTCTGTGCGACCTCTGTGAGCGCTCTCAGAAGCGCCACCTCTGGGTCGGTGTGCGTGCCCATCCCTGCGGTCAGAAGCGCCGGATCCCTCAGCCTCACATCATCTGAGACCGCGGCGAATGTTGTAACGCCCACATCGCTTGTTATATCCCTCACGTAAACCCGGACCTCCGCGCGCTGGAACATACCAAGAAGCTCCCCTGCAAGGCCGTCACCGTTGTATCGAAGCAGCGGCCCCATGCTCCTGGTGTGTTCTGCGACCGACCACGCATCCCTCTCGACGACCTCTGCAAGCCCGTGGAAGATCGCCTCCTCCAGCTGGTTCCCGGATGCAAGGCCTGTGGTGTTTGTCCTGAACAGACGCGTGTAGCTCGAGGGAAGCGGATGAAATACTGCGTTCGCAGGAACCAGGATCTCCTCCTCCCCTATGAGATCATATCCCCTCACCCACGGGATCTCTGCATCTGGATCAGCACCTCTCGGAAGTATGAGCTCCTCTGGATTTAACGCGTTCTCCCTGAGCTCCGAGAACCTGGCAGTTATGAGATCAGCATTGCGGACCTCTGCAGAGTATCTCTCGATGCCCTCCATTATGGCAGAGACCTTCGCCTCGGTCGGCGTGGCCCCCTTTCCATTGTAAACGGATATCGCGCCCTTCTCTGCCGTCGGTCTTATCGATGTGAATACAGGTATGCCTATCCGGTCGAGGTTGGTTATGTCCGCAACCCTTGTTATTCCGGCTGCGGGCATCTTTCTCTCCACAATCTCCAGCGTCTCCTCAGGAGGCAGAGCACGGTGTGTGTCCTTCTTGTACCTCTTCAGGCAGGATCTCAGTCGCAACTCACCATCTCCTGGCCGGTGATGGCTTCAGGATCCTCTCCGCGTCTCCCTTTAGAAGCATGTTGGTCAGGGCGCTCAGGGAGCAGAGTGTGCCGCGCCCCTCGATCTCCTCTCCAGCAAGCCTGGCGACTATGTAGCCCTCAGCCGAGACCTCGATCTCCGCGCCGATCTCTGTGAGCCGCTGCAGGATTATGTTTCCAGTGGCGCCCATGGACTTGTCCATCCAGCAGTGCTTGAACGGGCAGAGGTTGCAGTAGAGCTTGAACTGCTCTGCGCTCGCCTGCGGCACAAGCCCTGCGGCGATCTCAGCCTTCACAGTGGCGTATGCCATGCAGCATCCCAGAACCCTGCTGGCCAGAACCTCATCTCCCCTCGCCAGGGTGACACGGACGTGGCCGTGCTCTATCTCGTATCTGTTCTCTAGACCGAGATCGAGCTTCTTCCTCCCTGTGTTCGGCTTACCCTCAAGCGTTTTTTTAATATGATCAGCGATCTCCGGCGTGATCGCGGCGGCGATCGTGACCGCACATGTGGGGCAGTAGGATGGAGGAGATGATGTGATCACATTCCCCTTTGAGTCGAAGAATGTTGCCACCACGCCCAGCCCCTCCCGCCTGATCAGTGTTCTCCCGCCCATCTCCTTCACCATGTTCAGCGCCAGGACCGCTGGGGTCACGACCCTGCCGTAGCCGAAGAGCGCTGCAACCCTCTCCACGATATCCTGGGTGCTGGTCCCATCTCTTCTGAGAGAATCCTCAAGATCAGCGGGCACTATCCCCGCATCCAGCTCAGCTGCAAGGACTGCGGGCGACCAGACGATGCCGAAACCCTCCCCGATCACCTCTCCTCTGTCGTCTGTTATCCTGGCGAGTATTCCTGAAGGACGCTCGTATGCGAGGATGGACCCCCCTGTGGCGCACACCTCCTCAGCTATGGCGTGGCAGGTGCCGCAAGCGCCCTCCCTGGGGCGGATCCTCCTCGCAACACGCTTCACAAGCTCGTCCATGTACATACTATTAGGAATTGTCACGATGCTCCTATTAACTTTGTGGAGTGCCTGAGGCCTATAATAACATCCTCGCGACGTTACAGCGATCACGAAAATCTCGCAGAAGTTGTTCCCAGCATTCCAGAGACATAGCAGCGCCTCTGTACAAAGGTCCTTCATGCATAGCAATTTTCCCAAGTGATCTCATGCTACTGAATGCATGCGATCTGGCTTGATACTGACAGGTCTGCGTACTGCAAAACTCCAAGTACTATTAGCTCAACGTCACCAATGTGTATATAGTCGCAGACGCCTCTGTGTTCATACTTGGAAAGCCGCTGAAGGGAGAGGTGATCACGGTTCCTGCGGTGGAGCAGGAGCTCAAGGACATCCGCTCGAGGATCAAGCTGCAGATCTCAGATGTGAGGATCGAACCACCCACAAAAGAGGCCCTTAAAAGGGCGACAGATGCGGCAAGGGAGACAGGAGATCTCTCAAGGCTCTCACAGACGGATCTGGAGGTCCTTGCCAAGGCCATAGAGTATGATGCAGTGCTTGCCACAGACGACTACGCTCTCCAGAACGTCGCGGTCCATCTGGGTCTCAGGGTCGAGCCGGTCGTCCAGCGTGGAATAAGGCGGTTCATAAAGCGCACACAGAGATGCCCCGGATGCGGCAGAGCCTTTGAGGGAGATCTCTGTCCTGTATGCGGAACACCTCCCAGAGGAAGGAAAAGGGGATGATAATCATGAAGAGTATAGAGGATCTGATAAAGAAAGCCACAGAGCTCAAGTCTGAGGGCCTCTCAGAGGGCCAGATATCTGAGGAGCTGAACGTCTCCAGGGAGACCGTCACCTGGCTTCTAACGCACGCGGAGCGCGCCACCGTCCCCGGGCCGAAGGATATCTCGGTGGACTGGTCGATGATAGGAAGGAGCGCCTACAGGCTGAGCCACATAGCACAGGCGCTCTCAGAGATGATATTCGATGTCCTGGACGAAAAGGAGCTTGACATCGATATGGTCGTGGGCGTGGCGCTGAGCGGTGTCCCCCTCGCGAGCATGGTCGCGAACCATATGGGTGTTGGGCTCGCTGTCTACATGCCCACAAAGCAGATGGCATCGCAGGATGTCAAACCCCATGGAAACCTGAGCACGAACTTCGCCGACGTCAATGGCAGGGAGTGCGTCATTGTGGATGATGTGATAACATCTGGCAGGACCCTGGAGGAGGCGGTCGCATACCTGGATGATCACGGCGCCAAGACGAATGTCATAGCGGTGCTGATCGACAAGAGGGGCGTGGACAGCATCGCAGGCGTGCCGGTCTGCTCCCTGCTGAAGGTCATCAGGGTGAACTAGCGATCTTTATTTTTTTTGTGTCGGATATGTTATGAGAATCCGCAAGCAGAAGACGGTTCCAGGAATGCATGGAGAATCGATCGTAATCGATATCTGGAGAAGTTATCTAGAAAGGTTCTCAAACACAGCATTTTTATGCTCTGTACGTGCAGCCAGCGCAAGGGAATTTTCTGTGCACGATCTCGAAAACGTATGCTGCGGATCTGGATTTTCAGAGCTCAGGAAATGCCCATCAGCATGCCTGTTCTCTGTAAACCGTTGCGCGCAGGACAGCAGTGTGATTCCTGCTGTAGTACTGATTTGCATGCCGTGACCCACTTTGACCCCCTTGCAGCTGCTCCGATAACAAACTCTTATAACTCCCTTATGACATTGGCCGTATGTGCGCTCAGTCAGTCTCATAATACCCACCCTGAACGAAGCGGACACGATCGGCGAATGCATAAGGAGATCGCGCGCTGTCCTCCAGAGCATTGCCTCCGAGTGGGAGATAATCGTCGTAGACAGCTCTGATGATGAAACCCCAAGGATAGCTGAGAGACAGGGCGCCAGGGTGGTGAGATCCGAGGCTCTCGGATACGGAAGGGCGTACCTGAGGGGCTTCGGGGCGGCATCCGGGGAATACATCGTTCTCATGGACGGGGATCTGACATATGCACCTGAGGACATACCAAAGCTTCTGAAGCTGCTCGACGATGGCGCGGATCTGGCGATGGGCAGCAGGCTCCGCGGCAGGATACATCCAGGAGCGATGCCGGCGCTTCACAGATACATTGGAAATCCCGTTCTCACATGGATCCTCAACCATCTCTACTCCATCAGAGTCTCTGACGCACACTGCGGGCTCAGAGCGATAAGGAGGGATGCTCTTGAGAGGATGCATCTTAGAACCACTGGCATGGAGTTCGCCTCGGAGATGCTGGTCGAGGCATCCCGGCAGGGTCTCAGGATCGCCGAGGCGCCGATCGATTACTATCCACGGGGGAAAGGTGGATCGAAGCTCCGCTCGTTCTCAGACGGCTGGCGCCATCTGAGATTCATGATGCTCTATCAGCCGATCCCGTTTCTCGTAGCGCCCGGGGCGCTGGTGATGGCTCTGGGCATGATGCTCACCGCCGGGGTCCTTCTTGTATCCCGCTCCTCTGAGCTCCGTATGCACTCACTGATCCTTGGAATAATGATGCTCTTCATCGGATACCAGACGCTCCTGGCGGGCGTTCACTTCAGCATATTCGGCGCCATGCACGGAATCGCGAGCAGCTGGCTTGCAGATAGGCTGCTGAGCTATCACTCCCTGGAGAAGGAGATTCTTCTGGGGATGGCTTTCATAACCGCAGGCATCGCGATCGGTGGTAGGGTGCTGATGAGCTGGATCAGCTCCGGCTTCGGATCGCTTGCGGAGGTCCAGAGCGCAATGATCGCGATGGTCTTCTCCATGATCGGGATCCAGACAATATTCTCAGGCATGCTCATAAGCCTCTTCCTGCTCACAGACGGCAGGGAGTGATCTGAGCATGATCCTCTGAGGGCAGGGCGGATCGCCATGAGAATCGCATATGTTTATGACGCAGTGTACCCCTGGATCAAGGGCGGGGCTGAGAGGAGGGTTTACGAGCTCTCGCAGAGGCTCGCCCGGAGGGGGCATGAGGTCCACTGCTACGGAGCCAGATGGTGGGGTGGAGAGAGGAGGATCAACCTGGGCGGTGTCTGGCATCACGGCGTCTGCCCGCCACATCCGTTATACATAAACAATAAAAGGTCGGTGAAGCAGGCCCTGCTCTTCTCGCTTGGCGTTCTCAGGAAGCTCGAGGGCGGATTTGATGTGATCGACTGCCAGGAGTTCCCGTATCTCTCATGCTTCTCCGCAAGACTCCGCTCCGGAGGAGCATCTCTCTTCATAACATGGCACGAGATCTGGGGCGATTACTGGCTCGATTACCTGGGCATCCTGGGTCATCTTGGAATGGCCGTTGAGAGAGCTGCTGCGATGCTTACCGGCAACAACATAGCTGTCTCTGAGATGACGGGGAGGGAGCTGATGAGGCTCGGGGCCGAGAGCACCGTGGTTCCGAACGGAATAGATTTCATGCATATTCAATCAATCATGCCCGCGGATTCTGAGCACGATCTTGTGTTCGCAGGAAGGCTGGTCTCCCACAAGAACCTTCACATGCTTCTGGAGGCCATCGCTCAACTTTCGGAGGTGAATCTACTCATAATCGGGGAGGGCCCGGAGGCGCCGCGGCTTCGCGCCCTCTCAAGATCGCTGGGTTTGGATAAGAGGGTGAGATTCAGCGGCTTCCTCAAATACGAGGACACCATCGCTCTGATCAAGTCCTCGAGGGCTTTCGTGCTCCCGTCAACGAGGGAGGGGTTCGGGATGGCCGCGCTGGAGGCTATGGCATGCGGGGTTCCTGTTGTCACGGTGCGCCACAGGATGAACGCCGCATGTGACCTTCTCACCCATGAGACAGGTGTGATCGCAGATCCCTCCCCGGGCTCGCTGGCAGGTGCAATCAGTACAGCGCTCGATCTACCAGGAAGCGCTGGCCAGAAGTGCAGGGAGATCGCCAGGCGGTACGACTGGGATGTGATATGCGGAGAGATCGAGAGGGTGTATGCCGCGGGCGTATGAGATGCTGCATCGAGGCCCCTGGAAAGCATGATACGACAGCGTCAAATCAATCCTTATTTATCGAGGTAACAGGGGGATCTATTCGATGATCACCATCAGGACATCAGGAGAGAAATGCCTCTGCGATTTCACCTTCGATTTCTACTGGCAGCACAGAGGCTCGCGTTTCGATCCTGATGCTGAGATCGATGGATGGAGCTACAGGGCTCTGGTGGACGCGCTCAGGCGCGGCGGGACCGTGAGGATCTTGGGAGATGTGGGGAGCAGGCTCTGCTCCAGCATGGGAGTGGATCTGATGAGGCTGGGCGGGAGCGGTGGCGCTGTGGATGCAGGGAAGGTGATAGTGGATGGAGACGTGGGCCCGAGGATGGGGATCTCGATGATCCGAGGCACTATCTACGTTAGCGGCAGGGTCGAGGAGCCGCTGGGAAACGTCATCGAGGTTGAGAGCGATCTGTCTGGGTACAGAAGGTTTGTGTCCATAACAGAGCTTCTTGAGAGGGGGTATTCTCCCCTGCATCCGAACGAGCTGTCTGATGGCGTTCTCAGGATATCTGATGGCATAACCAGAGAGACGATAGGAGCGAGGAACTGCTCTCCCATGAGGATCGAGGTCTTCGGGAATGCGGGAATGAGCGCAGGAATCCTCATGCGCTTGGGGGTTCTCGAGATCCACGGCAGCTCGGGCAGGAACACAGGGGTTCTGCTCAGCGGTGGAACTGTGGTTGTGCACGGCGACACGGAGGATTTCACGGCGACAGAGATGAGATCTGGCGAGATCTTCGTGAAGGGAAACGCAGGCGGTTTTGCGTGCTCCAGGATGCGCGGTGGGTGTGTGTTTGCGAGGGAGTGCAGGCCGGTGCCTCCAGCCAGGAACACCTCACCCGGTCCGGATGATCTCCGGAGAATCTCGAGGATCTTCGGCATCAGCAGCATTCACGCGATGATGTACCGGAAAATTGTGCCTGTATGATGCTGATCTCAGTGATTCGGGAAAAATCACCGTGTTCGCTCACATGGGGTCTCAGTATTCGAGGTGCTGGGAAGCAGCTAATTTTATAATCCACATCTCACTCTCATAGGGTGGTACGATGAGCGAGATGCGAGAGCTTGTCATAAACGAGGAGGAGATCCGTGACTTTCTTCTGGAGCGTCTCAGGCTTGAGGGAAAGAGCGCAGAGGCCCTCGATAAGCTGAGCCTGCCGTTCCTGTTCGCGTCGGGCAGCGAGCTCCTGCGCACATACATCCTGAACGCGTCGGGTTTTGCATCGACGCTTCCCGACAAGTACAAGATTCCACAGAGAGGATACATCTGGTACATGTTCTCGCAGGCTGTCAGGGAGATAGAGGTGCGCCCAAAGGAGATTCTGATCAGATACGAGCTCCAGGACAGCTACATGCTCCCGTTCAGGCAGTTCTACCTCTAGTGCAGCCTTCCCTTCAGCTTCCCGGCCAGCGCCAGCCGGCCCAGCCTGAGCTCCGCCTCCCTCAGGAGCGGCGATGGCTCCCGGGATTCCAGCGGAGTTCCCGGCAGAGGCATGAACCTGTGGGCTCTGACCCTGCCCCCCATTCCCACTATCCTCTCAGCCAGCTCGACCGTGAGCATCTGGTCCTCCTCGCTCTCCCCGGGTAGGCAGAGTATCAGGTCGACATTCGGGATTATGCCATGGTCGATGCAGAGCTCGCATGCCATCTCGATATCATGCACAGAATGACCCCTGTTGATCGATCTCAGAATCCTGTCGCTCCCCGACTGTCCGCCTATGCTGAGCGTTCGGTTCGTGCAGTATGTGTTTATGAGCTCAAGCGCTCTCTCTGATACGAAGTCAGGCCGCACCTCCGATGGGAACGTGCCGAAGTATACCGGCCTGCCGAGTTCTGAGAGCGTCCTCAGCAGCATCTCGACCCTCTCCAGTCTCGGTCTGAGACCGTCTGAGCCGTATGCGAGAGCGTTCGGGGACGTGAACCGGAGATCCATGTGCATCCTGGCATGGCTGAGGATCGATGGTATGGAACGATGGCGCATGACGCTTCCGCAGAGCCTTGGTGTCTGGCAGTATGCGCAGCCCCATGGACACCCCCTGCTTATCTCTATAGGCGCGAGGAGAGGGCGGGAGAATGAGGGATATAGATCGAGGTCCACGAAATCCCTGCGCTCCGTCACTACCAGCTCCCCGTCCTTCATGTATGCTATCCCCTTCACAGATCCCGGATCGCGGCCCGATCGGAGAGCATCGATGAGCTCTGGCAGCGTCTCCTCGCCCTCTCCTATCACAACGTAATCGAAGTGCCTGAGGACCTCTGCAGGCCTTGCAGATGGATGTGGCCCACCAGCGATGAACAGAGATCTCATGCCTGAACTGCGAGCTGCATCTACCTCTCTGTAGACCTCCTCGGCCTGCGGGGTTGCAATGCTGTAGAGCATGATTCCCGGCCTCGGGCCATCAGCAAGCCTGGCGCCGCTCACTAGCGGCAGCAGAGCTGCTATCGTGTACCTGTTCTTCCTGCTCCACCTAAACCATACATCAGGCCCGGACATCGCCACCCTTTACTCCATAAATAGAGGAACGTGCCTGAACTCCCTCACATCCACAAGGCCTCTGTCTGTGATCCTGAGCTCGGGTACGACCGGCAGGGCTAGGAATGAGAGCGTCATGAAGGGATCGTCCAGCTCTGATCCAAGAGAGTGTGCTGCTGATACCACATTCTCCGCGTCCTCGACCACATCCTCCACACGCCTCTCGGATAACAGACCGGCGATCGGGAGGGGCAGCGAGGCGAGTGTTCTCCCATCGACAGCAACCCATCCACCGCCCGTTGATATCAGGGCTTCCACAGATCTGAGCATGCTCTCATCATCAGCTCCAACGACTGTGATGTTGTGGGAGTCGTGTGAGACGGAGCTCGCGATCGCGCCTCTCCTCAATCCAAACCCGCTGACGAGGCCGAGACCGACGTTGCCGGTGGCCCGGTGCCGCTCAACAACAGCTATCTTCAGGACGTCATCCGTGGTATCTGATACGACCTCCCCGTTCATCACAGTGGGGCGCGCTGCAATTGCCTCTGTCAGTATCTGGTCCGGCACAACGCGGATGACCCTGGCGATTCTGCCTGCTGCAGGGATTCTGAAGGATTCCAGCGTGAGGGGCCTGCGCACATTCATGCTGCTCTGTATCGGCAATCTCTTCGATTCAAACCCCGCTGTGAGCCTTCCCTCCCTGGCCACCTCCCTGCCCTCGAAGATAACGCGTCTCACATTAAAATCGTGATCCATAACGACGATGTCAGCCCTGTATCCCGGGGCAACAGCACCTGTCCTGCGGAGCCCGAAGTGGCGCGCCGGGTTGATCGTGGCCATCTGTATCGCCGCGACAGGATCTACGCCTGCAGATACGATTCTTCTTATCATGTGATCGATGTGTCTGTGCATGATATCTCTCGGGTCTAGGTCATCAGTGCAGAGCATGATGTTTGGTGTGTTGTGTTCTCCGATGATCTTCAGGAGCTCATCGAGGTTCCTCGCCGCGCTTCCCTCCCTGATCATTATGCATATGCCTGAGCGGAGCTGCTCCATCGCCTCCTCCGCTCTGGTGCACTCGTGGTCGCTCTCGATCAGCGCGGCAGCATACGCGTGTAGATCCCTGCCCCTCAGCCCGGGAGCATGGCCGCAGATCGTCTTGTTCTTCGAGGCCGCGACCTCCAGCTTCGCGAGCACGGACTCATCCCCGTGTATCACTCCGGGATAGTTCATCATCTCCCCAAGGCCCACGACCCTGGGATCCTCAAGAAGCCTGGAGATCTCGCTCACGCCCAGAGCAGCGCCTGATGTCTCCAGCGGCGTCGCGGGCACGCACGATGGTGCTGTCACAAGAAACCTCATCGGGATGCCCTCGGCGCTTCTGAGCAGATATGATATCCCCTCCACTCCCATCACGTTCGCGATCTCATGCGGATCCGCTATCACCGCGAGCGTCCCGCGCGGGACAACAGCCCTCGCGTACTCAGAGGGCATCACCATGGAGCTCTCGATGTGAACATGTGCATCTATGAACCCAGGCGATATCAGATGGTCCTCGACCGGGATCACCTTTCTGGCGCTCGAGCAGTCAAAACCTGCCACGTATCCGCCGTAAATCGAGATGTCAGCCCTATGTATTTCCCCTGAGAAGACGTTGACCAGCTCCCCGCCCTCCAGGAGCAGATCCGCCTCAAGCTCACCCCTCGCTGCGGCTATCAGATCACTGATCCTCAAGGAATCACCTTCAGAACATCGTTCAGCCTGGGATATAGATCTGCTCTGAGCGGCTGCGGATCGTCAGAGAACCTTAACAAACTGTTAGAACAAGAATGCAAAAAATACTACGGAGTGTTAAATGCGGAATGTGGGATGCCAGCTTGCCCTCATTTCCTTCGTGCTCACGCAGGGAATTGGTGCTTGCGCCCTGCTCTCTATAATGCTACAGGGCTCTTTGAGCCCCGCCGGGCTCCATCTATCCTTCTCAGAAGGTACGCGGTGGCAGCGCCTCCTGCGATCGTGAGGAACCAGAGCTGTATCAGCCTGGAGAGTATTGTTGCGGCGACAGCGTAGCTCGTGGGAACCCCTATGGCGCTGAAGAGCGTTATCATCACTATATCGACAAGCCCGATGCCGCCTGGAAGCACCAGAGGCAGCATCTGGATGAATATCATCACAGCATAGACCGCGAATATCGCCCACATCGATACCTCGATACCCATCGATCTGAAAGTGACAAACGCGACCAGATTCATGCAGAGCCAGGCTGCAAATGCCCAGGCTGTGCTCACAACGATCGTCCACCTGTGCTCCGTGAATCCGCTCATCGCTGAGTGAAATCTGCGGACTATTCCGATGCACATGCTCCTGTCGACCCTGCGGTGGAACACCCTCTCCACAAACTCGATCAGTTTGGATATGATACCCTCAAGCCAGCCGCTCGAGAAGCATATGCCAACGAATATCGCGTTGATGCCGAGAAGAACAACCGCAATCCCTGAGCATGTCGCGATCGCCCATGCCGGCGCGCTCGTCTCGAGCACCAGATAAGCCATGCCGATCACCACGCCAAAGAAGAACGGCACAGCTGTGATTATGCGCGTCGCAGCGACCGTCGCCGATGATTTATCTATACCCGGAGATGCGATCTTTTCCAGGAAGTATATTCTTGCGGTCTCGCCCGAGAAGCTGCCAGATGGTATCAGATTGTTCAGGAATATGCAGGAGAGGTACATGAGAAACGCGTCCGCTACCGACATCCTGCAGTCGAACTTGATGGCGACACGCCTCCAGGCGAGCCCGTCGAAGAACACGCCGAGAAGTGCCAGGATGAATCCGAGCGAGAATATGCGGATATCCACAGATCTCATGCTCTCCGCTATATCCGAGAATCCGACGTGGTAGAGATAGATGAGATACAGTGCTGTGCCGATCACCACCAGTGCGACCGACTTTCTCGCATCCGGCGTGGGAAGCTCTATCCCGTCTCGATGCACACCACAGGGGATGATCTGAAGATAAAAATAGCTTATCGTCGAAATGTTGCGAGGCTGTCAGAAGATCTCATCGGGCGGTCATACCGCTGTAGATCACCGCAGCACGAGCTGGAGCGCGCGATGGGGGCACGCTGTCACGCACGCTCCGCACTGGATGCATTTTCCCGGGTCTGTCACGACCTTCCAGTCGTCGAACCTGAATGTGCCGGTGGGGCATATCGCGATGCATGCGCCGCAGTGGACGCACTCCTCCTCGTTTCTCATCACGGGGATCTCGAGAAGTATGACATCAACGCCCCTGCGCTCGAATGCGTCTTTTACCTGCCTGCACTTATCATCTGAGACATCGAGGACTATCTCGCCGCTGACAGCATCTATGCTCGCCCTCTCGATGTTTATGAGCGCGCCGGTCTCCAGGATGACCGAGGCTATGAGAGGCTTTCTGACTATTCCAGGTGCGACCCTGAGCATCAGCTTCATCTCGATCTCCTCCCGGCAAACAGCCTGCTCAGGTCGTTGCTTGTTATCATTCCTATGACGCGATTGTCCTTATCCACAACGGGCAGCGCAGAGATGCTGTGGATATCCATCGTCCTGGCGGCCAGCTCTATCGGCTCATCCGGGGTCGCTGAGTACACCCTTCTGGTCATGATCTCCGAGACCCTTGAGATGTTGCCGTTTGCAACAGCCTTGGATATGTCCCATGTCGTTATTATGCCCATGAGCTTTCCATCCTCAGAGACCACGGGGAGATGATCGAACCTGCTTCCGACGATGACACGTGCTGCCTCAGGCACGCTGATGTTCTCTCCCACTGTGACAACATCCCTGTTCATGACGTCCCCGACGTACGGGAGCTCCTTCGTCTGCTTCATCGGCCTGCTGACGCCACCTCTTGGCAGAGGCTCAGCCTGCTCTGTAAGTAAGAACTCCCCCCTCTCGATCCACTTCTTCAGGGTTCCTGCGACCATTCTGGCCATGTGGAAGCTTGATAGAGATGCTGTCGGAACCTCCTTTCCGTTTATCTCCACAAAGCCGGACCTCAGCTCCGCGTAGCTCACGCTCCTAAGCACAGGCCTGTCCCTTCGCTGCACCCCATAATCGACGATCGGGACTGTTATGTCTTTATCCCGGACAGCAGTGCTCAGCGCGAGCCTCTCGTTCAGTATCGGTATCGGAACGCCAACGCCAACGTAAAGCGTCGGCCCGTACCTTGTGAACGTGGCTGCTCTCAGAAACTCGCTGCTCATCCTCTTTAGGTCCCCTGCGACCATGAGCGTGGCGAACCCGGTCTCAGGGCTGTGCTGTGTGCCGGGTCCCACGATGTAACCCTGCGCGCCGCCGAGGAATATCCTGACTCCAGTCCCTATGTACTCGAATCCAGGATCATTGGAGATCGGGTTGAGAACGCCCGCCCCGCTGTAATGTACATTCCCGAGGCGTGGAAGCAGCGTGCCCATGTATGTGTGAAGGGTCCTGTCAGAGGAGTTGGTGGCAGCATTGTACCTCTGGTATGCGTTTCTTGGATTGACCATCAGCGCCTGGTTGAGGTCCTCCAGATGGAGGGTTGTCTCGATCTCCATCCTGGGGTAGCAGTCCGTGCCCACGCCCTCGCCCATCACATCGACAGCTCTTCCGGAAACCAGATCCTCTATGACGTGAGCACCGCCGTACTCTATGCCTCTGTCCTCAGATGGCTGGGTCGCTCCGAGAAAGAGATCAACCGCGGCGACCCCACCATATGCCTCAACCCGGTTCAGCCAGGCCCTCGAGATCTTTATCGGCGGATCGCTGTGCCCGAGGTTCAGGAAGACGCCGGAGGAGCACATCGCCCCGAAGGTGCCGGTGGTCACGACATCAACCTCGCGCACCGCCCCATCCGGACCCAGCTCCTCGACGATGGCCGGCATCTCCTCTGCGGTCACAACCCTGACGCTTCCGTCACGTATCCGCTCGTTGATCTCGGATAGCGATTTCTCTGCTTCCACGGGTGGGGCTTGCACCTTTTCCGATAAAAAGATATCCCATATACCACAGCGATCAATGATATCATTCCACATGCCTCCTGGCACGAACAGGGTTATATTCTACATCCGGAGAAGCCTCTACAGATGTCTGGAAAGAGGATCGTCCTGACCAGCGACCGGACAATGATGTCCTCCTATCACGGTGGCGTTCTGCTCGGATTCGCCGCAATCATGCCCAGGGCAGTCATGCCCGAGTGGGTGCTGAGATCCCTATTCTGTCCTCCAGTGAGGGCGTATCCCGACGGCAGGGCAGTTTATGCGCCATGCGGCATGAGGAAGGTGGAGGCTGCGCTCTTGGATGCAGGTTTCTCCAGGGACGAGGTCATGGTTGCGCATCCCGACCACCTCGATAAGGCCATCGGCAGCGACACCGAGATCGTTGGCATAACACATGACGATCCTATGGGGAAGATAGCGGTCCGCGAGATCGAGGATATAATAAACCGGGGCCCGCCGCACAACAGGCACAGCTTTCTGAAGCTCATAAATAATCCTCTCATAAAAAAATACGATCCCGTGATCGTGGTCGGTGGCAATGGCGCATGGGAGCTCGCAGATGAGGATGTGAGCGTAGATCACATCTACCTGGGCGAGGGCGAGAGCGAGTTTCCGGAGGTGTGCAGGGCGATCCTCGATGGGAGGAATGTCCCCAGGATCATACAGGGAACGCCTGTGGCCGGGGACAGGATTCCGGTGAACAGGGGCGCCACGATCGCAGGCATAGTCGAGATCGGAAGGGGATGCTGGCGCGGCTGTGCATTCTGCTCCCCGACGATGAGGTCGCTTAGACACCGGCCGGTATCCAGCATTCTGGAGGACATCAGGGTGAACATGAGGGAGGGCATGAGGGATGTTCTCCTTCACTCAGAGGACGTTTTCACATACGGGTCCAGGGGAATGCGCCCTGAGCCTGATAGGGTGCTGGAGCTCTTCAGGAGCGTCAAGCAGCTCTCGCCGCACACAATAGATGTCTCGCACCTCAGCCTGGCGACCGTGCACCAGTCCATGGATCTCCTCAGCGATGTCTCTGAGGTGGTTGGCGTTGGCACAGATCAGAGATACATGTCAGCATGGATAGGAATAGAGACCGGAAGCTGTCGTATCCTGGAGATGCACATGCCCAGGAAGGCGCTTCCGGAATCTCCTGATCGCTGGCCCGAGATCGTCAGGGAGTGCTACGCGCTCTTCCATGAGGAGCACTGGGTGCCGGTCGCGAGCCTTGTCCTGGGGCTGCCCGGTGAGACCGCTGAGGATGTTGTCAGGACCACGGAGCTCGTGGAGTCTCTTAAAGAATACACAGGTCTCATGCTGCCGCTCTTCTTCACCCCGATGGCAGGCACAGCGCTTGGCAGTTACAGAGGCCTCGGAAAGGACAATGCCCTTCCCGAGCACTGGGAGCTGGTCGGGACCTGCATGGAGTACAACCTAAGACATCTCAGGAAGCTTCACAGCCTGTACAGAGAGCGCATGACGCCGAATCCGCTGGTGCACATGGGTCTGCGTGCCATTAACATAGCCGCAGATATAGTTCTCCCGAAATACATGAGAAGAATGAAAAGGGGAGAACCGCCAAACTGAAAGAAATTTTTCAATCCAAGACTGAGGATGGCCTGAAGCTAGTAGTTCTCCAGCACCGATTTCACTATCATCTTGTGGTCGTTCTTCAGTGAGTACACGTTGTGGTCTCCGGATACATCTATGCTGAGAATTCCCAGGCGCGTGTTCATGAGTCCGACCATGGCAGACACACCGCGATAGCTTACATTGAAGCCCTCCTTCTCCAGATACGTGAAGATGTCCTCGGTCGTAAATGACGAATCGCTCAAGAACAACTTCAGCACCGCTTTTCTGATTCCTATACCATCTCGCTTCAGATAATTCCTCAGCCGCTCCTGAATTCTCTCCTCAGCGCTCTCCATCCAGCAAGCTCACCGGCCATAAAGAAGGATGCGATGGCTTATAAAGGTATTCTCTCCACGACCATCCTGTCAGCGGTTGGATACCTCTCAACTATGTGAGGCGATCCCATATGCCTCACCTCATCTGCGATCTCCTCCAGTATCCAGGCCGCGATCTCTATTTCGTTATCTGAAAGCTCATACATGCTCTCAGGAACACCGAGATCCTTCAGCACTCTGATCGCGGCCTGCGGATCCGGAGCCAGGATGACTCCTGTCAGTAGAGTGCCATCATCGCTCACGATATCGAAGACCCTCCGGACCCTCTCAGCGCGCCGCTTCAGCCTCTCCCTGAGCTGGACAGAGTCCTTGAAGATCGAGGAGCAGTAGTGTAGCTTTATCCCGTAGTGCATGAACGATCTCGCGATCGATTCGCTCCCGATCGCGGCGCACGATTCCGGGTCTGCCCTGAAACCCCTGGCTCTGAGCATATACGCATTGGTCTCGGAGAACTCTAGCTCATTTATGTTAAGAAAAGCACCGGCGCTCCGAACAGCCTCTGCGATCCACGGCGCAGGAGCGATCGCTGGGATCTCGACGCCGGCCTCGATCCCCAGATCCATCGCGGATTTAAGTGCTTCCGCGAGGCGGGCATCCTCACGCTCCAGATCTGGATGCATCCTCAGCTCATCCAGACCTGCATCGCGAAGCCTTGAAAGCACACCCTCCTCCGGTATTATCCCAGTGTAGAGATGGATGTGATGCTCATTCCCCAGATTCCTCTTCAGCATGTGAATTGTATCGAGAACCAGATCCAGCCTCAGCAGAGGCTCCCCTCCGGTTATGCCCGTCCCGAGGGCATCGATCGCCCGCGCCTCCTCCAGGATATCCTCCTGGGATGAGACGATCCGCTCGTTCGCGAAGATGATATCCCTGCCCCTGCGCTCCAGGGAGAGCGGACAGTAGAAGCATCCTCTGGCGCATACACCTGTTACGAACAGGACCAGAGATGCGCCCTGCCTGCAGATCTCACATCCATGAGGGAGGTAGTTGTGGAATGATCCGGTGCCGTCCTGAACCCACTCCTCAGGCATACTTTATCAGGCGTCCTTTACGATCCTAATGCGTTGCATTTCTGGGCATATCACACATAAACTGCGATTGTGATCCCGCGAGCAGCTTTTGCATTCATTGCTTTCTTGACCACCTCAAACCTGACGAGCTTAAGGCTGAGGTCTACGATCTCATTCTGGCGAGCTTTTTACATGAGATAGAGCTGACCGCAGGAGGGCACAGACACAGCTCTTAATAAAAATGAATCAAAAACGTTGACATGAGGCGGCTTCCTCACGCCCGCCTCAGCTGCCCCCTATCAGGCTTATGACCAGATAAGCCAGGAGCGTACCGACAACAAACACAACTGCAAATGCGCCAAAGACCATCGAATCCGCTATGACGAACTCTCCGCCAGTCATCTATCTCACTACCAGGACAGGAGTTGTTGCCCAATATAAGACTTTCTGGACCACGCTGCCTATGAGAAGCTTCGAGACGCCGCTCTCGCCGTGGCTGCCCATCACGATGCAGTCGATGTTCTCGGTTCTGGCCACATCTATGATGACATTTGCGGGCGCACCGATCCTTATGACAGGCTCGACCTTGACGCCTATCTTCTCGCCCATCTCCTTTATGTCATCCAGGGCCTTCTCGCCCTGCTTCTGCAGCTTGGCCTCCACCTCTTTCTTGTCGGCACCCAGCTGCCTTACAGCGCTCGCTATGACGACCTCGTTGACCACGTAAAGCGCCAGGACCTCCGCACCCAGAGCCTTCGCAAGCTCAAGCCCCTCCTGCGCAGCCAGTCTGGACTTGTCGGAGCCATCTGTGGCAATCAAAATACGCTTGTACATCCTAATCCCACCTTTGTGACCTCTATCAACGGCTTGGTATAAATAGCTATCTTCAGGATTTTAGCATCCGCAGGGCCAGTAATGCGGCATTCTCTCCTGCATCTATTCCCACACATGCAACAGGCACCCCGGGGGGCATCTGGACTATGGAGAGCAGCGCATCTATCCCGAGAAGCTTCCCGCTCACCGGCACGCCTATCACAGGCCTCTCGGTCCTGGCAGCCACCGCTCCAGGAAGAGCAGCTGACATCCCGGCGACCGCTATGAATACCCTCGCATCCGAGCTCTCGATGTACTGATCGAGCTCCCTCGGGTTCCTGTGCGCGGATATGACCCTGTGCTCGTAGCTGACGCCCCTCTCCTCCAGGACTCTCAGAATTCTGTCCACGACATTCTGATCAGATTTTGATCCTGATATGATCGATACGTCTGGCATGTACCTCTAAGAGTTCTGTGGTGGAGATGAACTTTATCCGCTCTGGCGCTTCACGTGGATCACCCTCTGGGCCTTGCCCTCGGTTCTCGGGAGAGATCCTATCGGGAAGACGTCCCCCTTCGGGCTGAAACCCAGCGCTTCCTTGAGCGCCTTCTCGACCGTGTACCCCGTCACCCCTGGCTCAGCCTCGACATTGATCCTGATATCCTTGACGCCATCAATATCCTCGACGATGATCTGGTAGTTCGCCCCGACGCCCGGAATCTGCATCAACGCCTGCTCGACCTGCTTCGGGAAGAAGTTCACGCCCTTCACTATGATCATGTCATCCAGCCTGCCTGTTATGGGCGCTATCCTGATGTGCGTTCTGCCGCAGTCGCACCGCTCCCTCGAGACGATCCTGGTGAGGTCAGCTGTGCGAAAACGTATCACTGGAAGCGCCTCCCTTGTGATCGATGTCACGACAAGCTCCCCTGGCTCGTCATCCTCCACAGGCTCTCCTGTTCTCGGATCCACGATCTCCACTATGTAATGGTCCTCCCAGACGTGTATGCCGTCGTGTACCGCACAGTCCATCCCGAGGGTCCCGACTCCTCCGGTCTCGGTCATTCCGTATATGTCGAAGACCTCCACGCCGAGACCTGTGGATATCCTCTTCTTCATCGCATCCGAGAACGTCTCCGCTCCGAATATACCAATCTCGAGATCGGGAAGCTCCACGTTGAGCTCGTTCATCACCTCTATCAAACGCACCCCGTAGCTCACAACGCCGGTGATGATCCTGGTCCTGAGATCTCTGGCGAGCCTGATCTGCCTTGCAGTGTTTCCAGGGCCTGCTGGTATGACAAACAGTCCTGCAGCCCTTGCGCCGTGGTACATGCCGAAGCCGCCGTTGAACAGCCCGAAGAGTGGCGTGATCTGCACAGCATCGCCCCTTCTGGCGCCGGACATCATGTAACACCTAGCCATGCACTCCGCCCACTGCGCGAGATCCCCCTCGGTGTACGGCATTATCACAGGTGTCCCAGTGGAGCCGCTAGACATGTGCATCTCCACGATCGACTCCCTGGGAGCACAGCTCAGCCCGAGAGGGTAGTTCTCCCTGAGCAGCTCCTTGTTCATCATCGGGAGCTTCTGTATATCATCAAGAGTTTTGATATCCTCAGGCGAGACGCCGTGAGAGTCGAAGAGCCTCCTGTAAACAGGATTCGATTCGTAAACGTGATGCACTGTTCTGCGGAGCCCTTTGGTCTGGATATCGCGCAGCTCCTCCCTGGATGCAGTCTCCATTCTTTTATTGTGGAACCTCATTCAGATCACTCTACCTTTTACCGTCACTGACGGCAGACTCTTCTACCAGATTTTGACATCCATGGACAACTTTGTACAATCAAGGCCGCGGATGCTGAGAATCGGATTTAACGTTTGCGGTTGTTGTGGACGATCAGCACCAGTTCATGGGAGCAGGCTGTAGGTTTGAATAGCCGAATGGGCTCCAGGAGATCAGCATGCTGCGGAATCCGCGCACAACCTCGCATGTGAGAGGTCTCAATGATACAGGCGAGGTGGATTCGCATCCCTCAGGGAAGCTACCTCAGCATCCTCTCCCTTATATCTCTGAAGCTCCACATGCGACCTCGATCGATGCCAGGGCATCTTGATGCCTCGGAGAGCCATGATTCCCTGCTCTCCAGGATCTCCGCCCAGAACGGGTAGCTCCTGCACTGCAGAGGGCGTGCCGGGTAGATGATGCATCGGTCGCCCTGAAGCATCACACAGCTCATATCCAGATGGTCCCTCAGGACGAAGCCGTGCTCGCACTCCAGAAGATACTCCCTGATGAGCACATCCTGAGAAACGCCCAGAAAATCCGCGATCGTGTTGCACTCCTCAGGCGAGATCCAGACGATGCCCTGCCCCCTGCAGCACCTCCCGCACTGGACGCACTCAAACCTCAGCCCCTCGCGGTACCACGGCTCTGGGTTCTGCTTTATGGTATGCACCACCATTATGACTCACGAGATGCAAAGAGAGCCAATCCGACAGAACAGCTGAAGAGATGTTCAGGCATGCATTCCAGCCCTCCGCCAGCAAATTCACTGTGCTACAGAAAGTTTCGCAAAGATAGTAATCCCTTAAGCCCCATACGCATGTCCACATTGCTCGGACGAAGCCGATTCTTCATTGGATGCGCTTCCATCGCCCTATAATTGCATATTTCGCGTATCAAAGCTGGAAGGAAGTTTCTGCCACCACGCACTCACCGCACCGAATCCTGTATCCATCTCAGATACGGCTCATGCCCGTCCGCGATCTCCAGAGCTATGATCTCGGGCAGCTGGTAGCTGTGGAGCTCCAGTATCCGCCTGCGGGCTCTCTCTGCTGCATCAGATGCTGTTTTCACGAGGAGCATCTCCTCGTTCTCTCTTGAGAGCTTTCCGTCCCAGATGAAGTGCGACCTGACCGGCATAACGCTGACACATGCTGCCAGATGCTCCTCAACGAGGGCCTGAGCTATGCGATCCGCATCTCCTGGAGGCGCTGTGGTTATTATCAGAATGCATCTCCCTTCACCCATCTCCCACCCTCCTCCGTCAGCTCCTTCTTCCATATCGGAACCCTTCTCTTCAGCTCGTCGATGACATACTCACACGCCCGGAAGGCCTCCTTTCGATGAGCTGATGCGCACACCACCAAGACGATCACCTCACCCGGCGAGAGGCGCCCCTTCCTGTGCACCACATCCACTGATGAGACGCCGAAGCGGGCGATGGCCTCATCCTTTATCCTTCTGAGCTCCTCAACGGCTGCCTCATCATATACCTCCACCTCCATGGCCCTGACGCCCGGATCGGCTCTCACGACCCCCACAAATGCGACCACAGCTCCAGCATCAGGTTTTATGGAGCGATGGAGCATCTCTCCCAGATCTATCCCGCTGTCAGATATCAATCAACCACCTGCCACAGGCGGGAATATGGCAACCTCGTCGTTGTCGTAAAGAGCTGCATTGAGATCCCCAGGAAGATCCAGCCTCCGCCGGTTGAGCATGATCATGAAGTAATCCCTGAGCTCTCCTGTATCGGAGAAGAGCGCCTCCCTGAGCTCCGGCTTGATCTCACAGAGGTGGTTTATGAGATCCGATACCCTGGATCCGCTCTCAATCTCGACCATAATCTCCCTCCCCAGAATCTCCCTGAAGCTGGCGAACGCCCTGATCTTTATCCTCATGATAACCTCTGCCAAGATTTTGCGCCCTGCTCGCCATCAGCGCCTCTTTAGGGATCTCATGACCTCCTCCCTTCCCAGCTTCCTGACCCGCTCTGCCTCCGCCTCGTCCCTGTGCTTCAGCACGAATGTGCCGTGGCACGGCTTTGTGTAGGGGAACACAACGCTCCCGTCCTTCATGAGGCCAACAGCTATCGGCGGCACCCCGATTATGTACTCGCCGAACAGCTTGAACCCTGGCTGGAAATAGTAGTACTCGTCGCAGCTCGACTCTATGTACTCCCTCGCCTCTCTGAACGATATTCCTCTCAGAAGAACCTGGGGTTTGAGCATCTCTATACAGCCCATGCCAGCACCCCGTCGATCTTTTTCTTCAGCCCGAGAGGGTTGTGGACCGCCTTCTCCACGATCTTCTCCGCATCGAA
The DNA here is from genome assembly GCF_030055635.1 of Methanothrix sp. Classification (NCBI taxonomy): domain Archaea; kingdom Methanobacteriati; phylum Methanobacteriota; class Methanomicrobia; order Methanotrichales; family Methanotrichaceae; genus Methanothrix; species Methanothrix sp. The sequence goes on from NZ_JASFYM010000017.1 coordinate 30,921, forward strand.
ATCCACATTGTCAGCAAGCTCCTCCGCGTTCCTGCCAAAGATTATCAGGAAGAACTTTGATTCCGGCAGCAGCGCCCTGACAGTGGCAGCATATGTGATCCCTGCATCGTTGTGAGCTAATGCGAAGCAGATGTTGAAAGATCGCCTCTTCTCGACGATATCCGCTATCGTTCTATCAAGATCGATCAATCTTCCCAGGTAGCATCTCTTACGATCCGCGACCCTGGCGAGGTTGAGCGCTGCAGGATTTCCAGCGATGAACACATCAGATCCTTTATCCCTTAGAGACCCGGAGAGGTAGAGCACAAGGCTCATCTGGACAGGCACCTCAGGGCAACCCATCAGAATAAGCGCTTCAGTGCTGCTCATGCACCCTCCATCAAGTGCCGATCCTGACGTTCAGCGTCGCGTTTCTCAGGGTCGCTATCGCTGAGAGGGCTGCGAGGTAACTCGTCCGCGGGTTCCTGGGTGATGGAACGTTCTCGACCCTCGTCACCATCCTGCCGAAATCGCCCTCCGCGACCACTTCGTGGATGTTCACCGTGGCGCTGGGATCCACAACTATCCTGACCCATGCATCCTGCCCGTATGTGAGGCTCAGGGTTGCAGCGACGTTGACGTTCGCCGGGAACGCCCTGACAGCCTCTGATGCTGGTCCTTCATAAATTAAAGTCGGCTCTCTGAACGAGCGGAGATCTATGTTGTTCTCAACGACGTAAGGCGCCCCCTCAAGGCCTGCAGGTGGCTTTGTGCTGGTGAGGACGACCCTTCTCAAGCGACCGATCGAGGCGGACTTGAGCCCGTCGAGGCCTGCTATCGCGCCTGAGGGTATGTACACCCTGCCGCCGCTGGATTCAGCCATTGAGCATATCCTTCTGTAAAGCTCTCTGTCCATGAGCGCGCCCACAGACATGATCATGATATCCTTTCCGCGCTTGAGAGCAGCCTCTGCGACCTGGGGAACTGCAGCCTGGGATGCTGCCTCAACGACTATGTCCGAGAGCTCCACGAGCCTCTCGAGCTCCACGACCTCAGGCCTCTTTCTCAGGGCCTCTATGAGCCTTCTCATGTTCTTTGGGTTCCTGTCGAAGACAGCTGCGAGATCAGCATCGATCTCCCCACGGTCTATTGCAGATGCGATCTCAAAACCTATGGCTCCGCAGCCTACAAGGCCAACTTTTAGGGGCATCAAAGGCTATGAATCAGTTGGAGATCAAAGCCTTTGCGGTATGCTGCGGTATTTCTGATGCAAGGCAAATGAGCACTCAGGGGCTGAGATACACAGGTCGCCCTGCGGTGCCAGGCGTTTGTGTGTCACATGAGCAGATCTCACCGTTTTCTTTTACCATGAAAGCACGACATGGAGGGTTGACCTTACTTCTCGGGTTGTTTGGACGAAACCAACCCGCATCTCAAACGCTTTCATCCTTTTGGCACGCCTCTAATGTCGCATGCAGCGTTTCAGAAGGAACGCGAGCACCACGCATATCGATGCCGCGGCAGCTCCCGGGCCTGGCTGTGCAGCAGGAGCGCTCGCGTTCTGGGACAGGTTCTGCCCTGCAGGAGGTCTCCAGTATCCCCGGATCTTCAGGGGGAATGCGAGATCTCCGCCCGGTACCTCCCGATCGCCGATGACGAAGACGTATCTTCCCGCTCTACCCGAATCATCCCAGACAGCCACAAGGTACTGGCCGTCGGTCGGGATTTTCACAATCTCTTTCTGACGTGTCCAGTACGATGTGCGGGTGAACGGTTCAAAGAACATGCTCGCGTTTGCCGGTGGCATCAGCACCATTGTGCCGTATCCCTCTGGTTTGAACACCCTGTCCGGAGGCCTGGCAGGAGCGAGACCGCGGCCCATCAGCGCCATTATGGGCGTGAAATTCTCATGCCCCTCGATCTGTGGGATGACAATGCTCAGCAGTACAGTCTGGCCCCGTGTGGCGTTGAACGAATAGTAATCCACGTCATCAGGACCATCAAGGGTTGCATAAATCGCGGTCGAGATCGCCGGGTCCTTCACAAACCACGGATCATCTGCTTTGATATCCGCCTCCTCAAAGAAGGGCTGGTGGGCGGTTGCACCCGTGAAAAGCATCAAAAGCATCATGATAGCAGTAGATCGCATGTCCCACATCTCCTCTGTAAAATTCGGCCGGTTCACTGAAATAGTTATCGTCGAACTGAGCCGTGTGAGCTCCTCGCCGGCAGGAGGGCCGGAGCTTGCGGCCTGCTACCATCATGTCCGGCCTGCGATCTCAGTTCGTGTACTTGTATCATTGGGTTCAGATGCATGCGATGCCATGGCATTATGTCAGTACGCACTGATTCCTGACAGCCTGTTCAGCTATTCGAGCACAAGGCCCGCTCTTTTGGTGATCCAAGACGCGATTGTCTCTGGTCATGGTTCGATCCCTTGAGTCGAGCTCATGAGCCGTGAAGTCCCTTCCCTCGGGGTCACCCTAAAGAATTTATTTTTGCGCTCTGGCATAGGCTGGGATACAGGTTTCAGGGTTGGTAGCTGAAGACCAGCAGCAAGAGACCTGATCACTGGAGCGATACAGGCGGGGTGTTGGATTGCTGACTCTCGAGATTGGAGGCAGGCGGTGGGAGCCTGATATCAGGCGATTGAGCGATATGCGCGACCTTCTCTGCGATACAGAATGGGCATCATCCGCTGAGGATTTGGATCTCTACTACATGTACAGGGATCTTTACCTGAGCAGGGCGGATCGGAGCAGGCTCATAGAGCATGATCTGCGGTATGACATAACAATCATACCTCCCAGAATGCTCGGCAGGGAGTATGTGAAGACAGCGGGCCACTACCATCCGAAGGTCCCTGGCACGGATGTGACATACCCGGAGGTATACGAGGTCCTGGAGGGCGAGGCGCTTTACCTTCTCCAGAACGAGGACGCGAGCTCTGTCGTGTGCATAGCAGCCTCTGAGGGCGATAAGGTCATCATACCTCCTGGCTACGGTCATGTCACAGTAAACCGCTCGAATAAGCGTCTGAAGATGGCTAACTTTGTATGCAGGAGCTTCTCGTCGATCTACGGCCCGTACAGGGATCTGCGCGGAGGAGCATACTACTGCACAAGAGATGGTTTCGTGAAGAACCCCAGGTACAGGGATCCTGCGCCCCTCAGGCGGCTGGACGCCCCGGATGATGGGGTGCTGAAGAGATTCGGGCTCAGCCGCAGCAGGGAGATGTACTCAGCTCTTAAGGAACCCGACAGGCTGGAGTTTCTGACAAAACCACATGATCACCTGAGCCTCTTCGAGGGCATTCTGGGGTGATTTTCATGGATGTGAGGGCATACCTGGAGCTGCTCCGCCCCCCGCTGGCGCCCATGGATCTCGCACTTCCTGCTGCATCAGCTCTTCTCTCCGCGTATGCAACCACAGGCTCGCTTCCAGGAGCAGCACCATTTCTGATAGCGACGATCGGAGCATACTTTGCGATAACCAGCTCATACGTCTTCAACGATTACGTGGATGTTGATGTTGACAGGGTGGCGATGCCGGGCAGGCCCCTCCCCTCGTCCAAGGTCAGCAGACGCGGCGCCGGCATCTACGCCGTTATGCTTCTCATGCTCGCGGCTGCTGCAGCGGCATACCTCAACCCTGAGAGCCTCGTGATGCTCTTCGCCGCCACCGCGATCATAACCGCTTACTCTGCATGGGCGAAGCGTAGAACGCCGCTGAGCTGGATATTCGTCGGGCTCGCCTATGGGATGGTTCCTGTTGGCGTCTGGCTCGCCATATCGCCTGCAGGATACCTCATGCCCGGCCCGGGTTTTCATCCTGCAGCCCTCATCCTGGGCCTCATGATCTGCATAACAGACTGGGGGTTCACGAACTGTGATGCATCCAGGGATGTCCCCGGGGATCGGGCAAAGGGCATACCAACAACCCCTGCCACTTATGGGATACCCCTCACATCGAAGCTCGTGGCAGCCTTCTGGACCGCGGGCGTGATTCTGTCGCTGCTGCTTGGCATGCTCTCAGGACTTGGAATTCTCTACCACGCAGCAGCTCTCCTCTCAGGCATATGGATGCTCCTCCAGTGCGCAGATTTCGTCAGGAACCCCACGCCCTCACGCGGTGAGAGGCTCTTCTACCAGGGCGCAAACTACAGAGCTGTGCTATTCGCAGCGCTGATGCTCGATGTGATCATCGGCGTGATGATCTGAATATCCCTGCCGGAAGACGGGAGCTTCATCCACACCGGGAGAAGCCTGTGAGATCAGATCTTGACAGGCCTAAAAAACTGTGAGATGCTGGCAGAGCAGGGCTTTTCGCAGGTGTTATGAACCTGGACGGTAGATACTGTAAGGAGCATGACACGAACCGGAACCGCGGATCTCCCGCTCCATGATGGTAAAGCGCCGCCATGGCTCTTCAGGAGGATGCAACTTCTTGCCGGCGAGATAGCCAGGGCGATCATATACGAACACGGCGAGAAGGAGCTTTTGCGCAGGATCTCAGATCCATTCTGGTTCCAGGCGTTCTCCTGCGTTCTCGGTTTCGACTGGCACTCATCAGGCACGACGACCACAACCACCGGAGCGCTGAAGGCCTCTCTTCGTCCCGAGGATGGTGTGGTTGTGGCTGGCGGAAAAGGAGCAACATCTCTGAACGCCCCTGAGGAGATCCTGCGCTACGGGGAGATCTTCTCTTTATCGGAGAGAAAGATCGAGGAACTCATAAGGGCGAGCAGGCTCTCGGCGAAGGTCGATAACGCCCTCGTGCAGGACGGTTACCGGCTTTACCACCATTCATTCATACTGACATCGAACGGCGACTGGGCTGTGGTCCAGCAGGGGATGAGCGAGAGGTACGCGCGCAGGTACCACTGGCTTTCAGATGGTCTGTGCAGCATGATCGAGGAGCCGCACACAGCCATATGCGCACAGCGCCTCGAATCCAGGGTTCTGGATCTCACATCGAGGGAGAGCAGGGAGAACAGGCAGGCCACGCTCGATCTCATCAGGGATGGTCCTGCACACATCAGGAGGTACACAGCACAGCGGAGCCTCGAGGACTTCTCGCCGGTGCTGAGGATGCCTGCGAGGCACCAGATACTCCCTGTGGATATCGGCAGAGATGGCCTCAGGATACTCCAGGCAGCCTACGAGCTGCAGCCATCAACTTACGAGGAGCTGATGGCTCTCAGGGGGATGGGCCCGAAGAGGATACGCGCCTTATCCCTGATAGCAGAGCTTATTTTCGGGGCACCGCCGAGCTGGAGGGATCCTGCGAGGTACAGCTTCGCCCACGGCGGGAAGGACGGGCATCCGTATCCGGTGGACAGGGAGAACTACGATCGGAGCATAGAGCACCTCAGAGAGGCGCTTAAGGAGGCGAAGCTGGGAGATAGGGAGAGGTACGGGGCTATGAAGCGGCTCTCAGAATTCATCAGCAGATCGCGTTCTGGGTGAACTTATGGCCAGAGATCAGAGGGACTACTACTACAGGAAGGCGAAGGAGGAGGGCTACCGGGCGAGGTCAGCTTACAAGCTGAAGCAGATAAATGACAAGTTTCACATCATCCGCAAGGGATCAAAAGTTGTCGATCTCGGCGCAGCGCCCGGCGGCTGGCTGCAGGTAGCGAAGGAGCTCTCCGGCGGCACTGTTGTGGGGGTGGATCTGGAGAGGATAGAGCCGGTTGAGGGCGCTGTGACGATACAGGGGGACATCACGAAGGAGGAGACCCTGGAGGCGATAGCAGCTGCTCTAGGAGGGCAGGCGGACGTTGTGATATCGGATGCTGCCCCGAACCTCTCAGGTATATGGGATGTTGACCATGCCAGATCGATAGACCTCTCGAGGGCAGCGCTCAGGATAGCGAAGCGTCTTCTGCGGCCTGGCGGCAGCTTTCTCGTGAAGGTCTTCCAGGGGGATATGTTCGATGACTACATAGAGGAGGTGAAACGCGAGTTCAGCTCAGTACATGCGTACACACCACCTGCATCCAGGAAGGAGAGCGCTGAGATCTATGTGATAGGGAAGAAGCTGCTCAGCGCGCCTGTGAGAGCCGGTGAGATCTACGAGGTCACGATAGAAACCGCTGGACGCACCGGCGACGGGATAGCGATGATCAAAGGCTTCGCTGTGATCGTGAAGGATGCCTCCCCGGGAGAGAGGCTCAGGATAAAGATAGGAGCTGTCAAGCAGAGGTTCGCCTTCGCATCGATAGTGGAGAGGCTTTGAGTCTGCTGAACAGCCCGCTGCCTCACGCTTCATGCGTCCCCCATACCCGAACCGGTTCCGCCCTGATAGCGAGCAGCGGGGCGCAAAATCCCCGGGGAGGATGTCATGTCCCCACCACATGAGAAAACATTCCGCCGCATATCCGGGCCGTCTCGTACTGAGCACATTTGTGGCTCAGATGCTACACCAGAGACCCCAGCATGAATGCGAGGAGCGCCAGGGCCATTCCAATCTTTATACACCTCTGAGATCCGGATGCATCGCCGCGGAGCATTCTGTTTACGGATACCAGAAACGCAAGATTTGCTATGCTGACCGTAGCCATGTATTCGATCCCCAGCGGTACAAGATAGCTCAGCATTATCGCCATGATCAGAGCAAGAGATGCCAGGACGAATGATCTTCTCTCTCCAATGAACGCAGGAAGCGTTTTCGCGCCATGTGCAAGATCTCCTGGAAGATCCTCGATGTCCTTGACGATCTCCCTGCTCAGGGTTGCGAGGGCTGAGAGGATGGAGAGAAATGCTGTTACGCTCGATGGCACTGCGGCAAGCCCACCGAAGAGGAAGGTTGTGCCTGTGAGATACGAGACCGCGATGTTGCCCGCGAGAGGCAGACCCTTGAGCCTAGCAGCGTAGATGACGAGCACGGACGAGTTCAGCAGGGCCAGCGCCATGCACATCTGATTTATCAGTCCAGAGATAGCGCATCCCGCTACGAAGAGCGTAACCGACCACATCAGAGCTGCACGCGGGGAGAGCCTGCCGCTCGGTATCGGCCGCTCAGGACGGTTTACTGCATCGATCTCTCTATCAAAGAAGTCGTTTACCGCATTGCCCCCGCCGGTTATCAGAAACACCGCAGAGAATACAAGAGCAGCCACATGCAGCGACTGCGGGGGTGCGCCTGATGCGATCATGCCTATGAGAGATGCAGCTCCTGCCATAGCGCAGTTCGCAGGGCGCATGATCTCCAGCAGGATCAAGAAGAGCGCCTCCGATTTTTGGTACTGAGGGAAGAGCTCACAAGGAAAAAGACATAGAGCTCCGCTAAGTAACTGTCGATCGGCCTTCTCTGCGAGGCGTTCATCTTTACCAGGTAGGTCCTCCTCCCCCTGAATGTGGTCCTGCTCCTTTTCACGAGCCCCTTCCTCTCCAGGCTGCAAACAATACGCGAGCACCTGCTGCTGCTTATGCCGAGAAGCCTAGCCAGCTCAGACTGCACGATCCCATCGCTGCCGATCAGGGCCAGAACTCCCTCCTCGAGCGGTCTGCAGTGCCTCAACCCTGCACCACTCAATCCCACGCCTCCGATGCAGGAGCATCTAGAAGATTTTCTGAATATATATTTTTTACCTAGCAGCCAATTGGTCTGTCTGGAGAGGCAGATGGACTCCTGAACCATGTATCTTTATACGAAAAACAACCTCGGTATACAAATCCACACCCACCGGCGTAGTTACGTTCAGTGAATTCTACTTTCGGGAACGATGCCCAACACCAGTAGCACATCCATTAAATTCCGGATGCTCTTGATATCTATGATAGCGGGTGCATGCTGACGCACGCATAAGACAAAATTATTTGCTCAGGAGTAAACTTTTTTGTTTAAAAATCTTTAAATAAAAATTTGTTCCCTCTGGTAGCGGTGATCGCATGGGCATGCTTGAGGATGCAGCAGCCGGAAGGCTGAATGACGAGATGAAATATGTGGCGCAGGCTGAGGGGAAGACCCCTGAGTTCATATGCAGAGGTATCGCAACCGGAAGAATAGTGATACCCGTCTCCCCATACAGAGAGACCAGGCCGGTGGGTATAGGAAAGGGTCTGCGAACAAAGGTGAATGCATCCATAGGTACAAGCTCCGATATTGTGGATGTGGATGTGGAGGTCGAGAAGGCGCGCGCTGCAGAGGGCGCAGGGGCTGACACGCTGATGGAGCTCTCGACAGGCGGAGACCTTCGCGAGATCCGGAGGAGGGTGATAGAGGCGACGAGCCTCAGTGTGGGAAGCGTGCCGCTTTATCAGGCCTTCATCGAGGCGATAAGAAAGCACGGCGCCGGAGTTGACATGACAGAGGATGAGCTCTTCCGGGCGGTGGATGAGCAGGCGAGGATGGGCACGAACTTCATGGCTATACACACAGGCATAAACAGAATCTGCCTGGAGCGTCTGAAGGCGCAGGGCGGCAGGTTCGGAGGGCTCTGCAGCCGAGGCGGCGCCTTCATGATAGCCTGGATGATTCATAACGAAAAGGAGAACCCGCTGTACAGCGAGTTTGACTATCTTCTTGATATACTGAAGGAGCATGAGGTGACCCTGAGCCTTGGAAACGGCCTGCGTGCAGGTGCGATTCACGACTCGACAGACAGGGCTCAGATACAGGAGCTTATAATCAATGCGGAGCTCGCGGACAGGGCGCAGGCTGCGGGCGTCCAGACGATCGTCGAGGGGCCGGGGCACATACCCATTGATGAGATAGAGGCGAATGTCAAGGTGATGAAGCGCCTCACAAATGAGCGGCCGTTCTACATGCTGGGTCCTCTGGTGACAGATATAGCTCCGGGCTACGATCACATCGTGGCTGCTGTCGGGGCGAGCCTCTCCAGCGCATACGGCGCGGACTTCATCTGCTATGTCACACCTGCGGAGCACCTCGCGCTTCCCACTCCTGAGGATGTCAGGGAAGGGGTCATCGCAGCGAGGATCGCTGCTCACATCGGGGACATGATAAAGCTCGGCATCAGAGACCAAGATCTGGAGATGGGCAGGGCGAGGAGAGACCTGCTCTGGGAGAGGCAGTTCGAGCTCGCTTTGGATCCGCAGAGAGCCAGGCAGATCAGAGCTGAGAGGGAGCCCGCGGATAGCAGGGTCTGCACGATGTGCGGCGACTACTGCGCTCTGAAAATAATAAAGAGCAGCATCGATCTTAGCAGATAGCTTCCAGGATCCGGCGGGATGTTTATGCAAGCCCATTCGCAGCGTATGGATCTGCCAATGTCCCGTTCTCTTAGAGGTGTTCGCGGTGCCTGCAGCATCTACCCTATGGGTCTGTTGATCCGGCCACTGGATCTATAAATCATAAGCACAGGCTACCACCCGGGAAGGGCTTTCCATGCGAGAATATCTTCTGGGCAACGTGGCAATCGCAAGAGGGATCCTGGAGGCCGGTGCAGGTCTTGTGGCCGGATATCCAGGAACCCCATCGTCTGAGATCATAGATACCCTTTCAGGTATCGCATCCAGGTATGACATCCATGTCGAATGGTCTGTCAATGAGAAGGCTGCTCTTGAGGTCGCAATAGGCGGGTCCTGGGCCGGAACGCGATCCGTCGCGACGATGAAGCACGTCGGCCTGAATGTAGCAGCCGACCCGTTCATGACGCTGGCGTATCTAGGGGTCGACGCCGGGCTCGTAATAGTCTCTGCTGATGATCCTTACTGCCACTCGTCTCAGAACGAGCAGGACACGAGGCGGTATGCGCAGTTCGCATCTGTTCCCTGCCTCGATCCCGCTGACCCGCAGGAGGCGAAGGACATGACGGTCTACGCATTCAGCCTATCAGAGCGTTTCAGCGTGCCGGTGCTCCTCCGCCCCACGACACGCGTATCGCACGCGAGATCTGATGTGGAGCTCGGCGAGATACCTGATGGCAGGAGAAGGGGCCGTGGATTCAGAAAGGATCCTGCGCGGCGTGTCTCCCTGCCCGTAAATGCGAGGCGTCTCCACAGGGAGCTGATCGATAAGCAGAGGGATATCGAGAGAGAGCTCGAATCCGCCCCCTGGAACAGGCTTGCGCTGAGAGGGGATGTGGGTGTGATAGCCTCAGGCATAGCGGGTCTCTACGCAGAGGAGGCTCTGGCAAATCTTGGTGAGGACCTCTCCCTGCTACGTATAGGCACATATCCAGCTCCATCGCGCATGATCGAGGAGATCGTGAAGCACACATCCAGGGTCATGGTGGTCGAGGAGCTCGAGCCGGTCATTGAGGAGCAGGTCGAAATGGTGGCGAAACGCTTCAATCCGGAGCTGGAGATCCTGGGGAAGAGAAGCGGTGATATCCCCAGAGCTGGCGAACTGGATCTCCTCACGGTGAGAAATGCGATCGCCAGGATGCTCGGCATGAGCGTTACAGTGCCTGGAGATCTCCCCGGCGCTGAGATCGTCCCGCCCAGGCCGCCATCGCTCTGCCCTGGATGCGGGCACAGAGCTGCATACTACGCCATGCGAAAGGCCTTCGGAAAGGACGCGATATACACAAACGACATCGGATGCTACACCATTGGGGTCTCAATGGGCACCGTGGACACATGCCTGTGCATGGGCGCCAGCATCACAATCGGCTCAGGCATAAGGTTCGGCGGCGATGAGCGCCCGGTTTGCTGCTGCATAGGCGACTCGACATTCCTGCATGCTGGGATGACAGGATTGTTAAACGCAGCATACAACAGATCCAGAATGACCGTGGCGATACTAGACAATTCGACCACAGCGATGACCGGCCACCAGCCACATCCCGGTACAGGAATCACAGCGACAGGCGAGGAGAGTGTGCGCATCTCCCTGGAGGGGATCGCGAAAGCTCTCGGCGCGGGCCATGTCGAATGCGTTGATCCGTACAATCTGGAGGAGAGCATAGGCGCCTTCACGCGCGCACGGGATTTCCCCGGGCTCTCTGTGGTCGTATCGAGAGCACCATGCAGGATACTCCTCAGAAGGAAGGGCGAGAGGTTCAGGCGCTACAGGGTCACCGATGAGTGTGTGGGATGCAGGCAGTGTGTTGAGTTCAACTGTCCGGCCATAGAGTTCGATGAGAAGGCGGCCATCAACCAGCTCTGCACCGGATGCGGGGTCTGTGCGCAGATCTGCCCGAAGGGCGCGATAGAGGTGGTGAAATGAGAACATCGAAGTGCGATATGGTGATTGTTGGTGTTGGTGGACAGGGCGTGATTCTGATCTCGGAGATCATAGGAAGGGCAGCGCTCAGGGCGGGCATTCCTGTCAGAGCTGCGGAGACACACGGCATGGCACAGCGCGGCGGTAGCGTCATAAACCACACGCGTCTCGGATGCGTCTACGGCCCGATGGTTCCCGAGGGCGGCGCTGACATCCTCCTGGCTCTGGAGCCGGCTGAGGCCCTCAGGTACGGAAGGTATCTCTCCCGCGGCGGAGTCGCTCTGGTGAACACAAAGCCCGTGCTCCCCACCACGGTCACCACGGGCCAGTTCAGGTATCCGGAGATTGAGGAGATACTTGCTCCGCTGAGAGGCATCGCACGCGTGATACCCATGAATGCAACAGAGATCGCGGAGAGGGCCGGAAGTTCACAGGCGGCAAACATCGTGATGCTCGGAGCCATGTCCAAGTTCATGCCGATCGGGGAGGCTCTGGTCCTGGAGGCGCTAAGGGACTCAGTTCCAAGGAAGTACATCGATGTCAACCTGAAGGCCTTCGAGCTGGGAAAGGCTGAAGTATCCGGATAGCTGTATTTTTTATTATGGAGATTAACCCCGATAAAAGGAGCGATGAGCCCGAGATCCCAGAGGTCATGCCCGACGAATCATGGCCAACGGATCGTCTCATAGAGGCCACCAGAGACAGGAACATGCTCGTCAGGTCGAACGCTGTGAGCATTCTCGCCACCAGAGACGGGCCGGAGGTCATCGAGGCCCTCATCCAGGCGATGAGGGATGAGGATCATATTGTGAGAAGCAACGCGATGGTCAGGCTCTCCGAGAGGGGGGCGGCAGTACTCGATAGAGTTCTTCAGGCCCTGGATGACCCGGACGAGAATATACGGGCCGGGGCTGCATGGGTGCTCGGTGAGCTGAAGGATCCCAGGGCGATAGAGCCGTTAAAGAACGCGATGAGCGATGAGAATATTGTCGTCAGGATCCAGGCGAGGGCGTCGCTGATGGCGATGGGGGTCGTTGGCCAGAAGAAGTGACATAGAGCAGCAGGGCGCAAAATCTCCCCCGGAGAGAATGTCACCGGTGGGGCGCATAGGGTCGGCGGCTCCGTTATCTGTGGATTTTATGGATTGCCCTCCCTGCGGGTGTTTGTTTTGGAATGTGATGCGCGTCCGGCCGCCTTGGCCGACGCGGTTTTTTCGCATTTCACTCGAGCAGATCCTCGGGTATCACTCCTGTGAGCGATTCTATTCTGCGCTCTGCGCTCTCAATCTTAGAGCTGCAGATCCTCACAAGACGGATGCCCCGCTCGAATAGCTCCAGGCTCTCGTCGAGCGATAGCCTGCCTGACTCGAGCTCCCTGACGATCTCCTCCAGCTCGTCCAGAGCGCTCTCAAGGGATTGCTCCGATATCTCAACCACGCTCCTTCACATTCCAGGCCGAGTTATGTGTCTCAAACAGCCGGTAGCGGGTCCTGCAGAGGCACATACTGCACCGCCGACGCTGTTTTGAGATCTCCCATTGTGCGGCTGCGCTGACAGCACTGGATATTATCTGGACTTAATGTGACTTCCTCCCTTCCCCTGAAGGGGAAGGGCTTCCTGCGCTTCGACTTTGTCGAAGCCTCTCGATTGTATCGAGAGCCGTCGAAGCCCTTCGACGAAGTCGAAGGTTTCATAGATCCTGTTATCCAGTATGCTTCTACTAACGTAGAAGCAGCGGCTACTTCAGTAGCCGCTTCTCCACAGGCACTACCCCTCAGTCCGAGGGTGAGAATGTTCAACGCTGCATTATGATCTCTGTCCAGCTTGATCCCGCATCGCGGGCACTCGTGGACTCGATCCTCAAGCGTTTTCGGTACGATGATACCACAACCTGAGCACCGCTGTGACGTATATCTGGAATCGACCAGCTCAACAGACTTACCAGCCCTTGCAGCCTTGTAAGTCGTGTATTGAATCAATCGACCCCAGGAGTGATCTAAGATGTGTTTCGCTAGGCTGTGGTTCCTGACCATGCTCTTGATATTCAGATTCTCAAACACTATGAGATCCGCTTTATCCACGATCTTCTTAGAGATCTGATGCAGAAACTCATTTCTGAGATTCCTGATCTTCTTATGGATCTTAGCGACCTTCAGCTTCTGCTTGATCCAGTTCTTCGAGCCCTTGATCTTCCGAGAGAGACAGCGCTGTGCAGCAGCCAGCTTCTTCTCCATCCGTACGAGATATCGCGGGTAGCTGAACGTCTCGCCGGTTGAGAGCGTTACAGCGTTCTTGATACCTACATCGACGCCTATCGCAGTCTCAGGCTCGACCTTCGGCGGTTCCTCTTCTGTATCGGTGGAGAAGATCGCATACCATGCACCGGTGCTGTCGCGCTTAATTGTGCATGTCTTGATTTTGCCCTCGATCTCTCGATGCTTGAATATCCGGATGGCACCTATCCTGGAGAGTATCAGTTTTGAGCCATCCAGCCTGAATCCGCTTTGCGGATACGTGAACGACTTGTACCATCCTCGGCCCTTGAACCGTGGATAGCCTGGTTTCTCTCCGCTCTTCACCCGCCTGAAAAAGTTCTGAAACGCTCTGTCAACACGTCTGAGTACATCCTGGAGAACCTGTGAGTGAACTCCAGCAAAGTTTCCTCTCTTCTTCTCGACTACCAGCATTGTAGCCTGATCCTTGTACGTCCGGCTGATTTTTTCGTTGCTGTATGCGTTCTTCCTATCTTCAAGCGCCCAGTTATATAGCTGCCTGCAGGTCTCCAGAATCTCCTCTAAGCGCTTGGCCTGATCCTCAGTCGGATACAGCCGGAACTTGTAGGCAGATCTCATTTCCCTCCCAAATGAAGACTAGCCAAAAGTATATCTAGTTATCCCGAAATCGTACGGCATTCATCCCTCCCCTGAAGGGGAGGGGTCTTCTGCCTGCTCTTCTATAAATCTGTTTGTCCAATGATTAGCAGTGTACTCGAATCATTGAGATCAACAGCATGTGACATCGCTGACTCCATGAGGTAATGCGCCTAAAGGGACTGTTCCAGTGATACGAGTAAACGATCGAGGCTCATCCAAACGAATTAGTGGAATGTTTAGAATGGCGAAAAGAGAAGCTTCAACGGTACCGAAAATCCAGCTCAATCAAGCTTTCCGATAATTAGCGGAGATGAGCCACGATCGATAGTTCCAACTGCATACAATTGGAACGGCGGCGATATCATGACTCCACAGCTCAGTCTCCTGAGAGAAAGTTTTATCTCCGATTACAGACTCGATCTCCTCGCGCGCCGGGATAGGGTAGTGGTCATCCTGCGGGACTGTGGATCCCTCGAGCCGGGTTCGAATCCCGGTCCCGGCCTAGGAATATCGCTTTTCGCTGCTGTGTTGGATTACCTCCCGTGATGACGTCTCAAGATATCGATTCCGGTCTATTCTCCATGCATTCCTGAAATCGTTTTCTGCTTGCGGATTTTCATGACTTATCCAACACAGCACTTTTTGCGCGTTACCGCTTCTTTTGGTCCTGTTTGCATGATGGATAGACCGCAGATCACTCCACCGCTCAGCGGCCTGCATGTGCCCTTCCATCGAAAAACGGCGCTCTTCTCCTCACAGCCTCCACGATCAGCATCTCGATCTCATCCGGATCCGTCGATCCTATCTCCAGCAGATTGTCGTTTCTCAGGAGGCATGGCTTCAGCCTTCCATCGGAGGTCACCCTTAGCCGGTTGCAGTGAGCGCAGAACTCAGTGTTGTCCATGGGCCTGACGATCTCAACAACAGCGCCTTTAATAAAGTACTTCCTGCGCCTGTGCATCTCTCTCGTCAGAACCCCATCCGCCTCAGCCTCAAGCATCCTCTCAACACTCTCCAGATCACCCTTCGGCCCATCCCCGAGCAGCTCGATGAGCTGGAGGATAATGCCGTTCTTCCGGGAGAACTCGATCATATCCGGGATCTCGCACTCGTTCTCCCTCAGAACGACCATGTTGAGCTTTACAGGTCGCAATCCCGAGATCAGAGCAGACTCAATCCCGCAGAGAACCCTCTCCAGATCGCCCTCTCTGGCGCCGGTGATGCGCCTGTACCTCTCAGGATCCAGCGAGTCCAGGCTTATGTTAGCTCTCGAGAGCCCGGCTGCTGCGAGCCGGTCAGCCCGCTCCTTCAGATATACACCATTGGTGGTGATCGAGATCTCGATCCCGGGCGCGACCTCCTTGAATCCGGCTATCATCTCCTCAAGATCAGTGCGCATCAGCGGCTCTCCTCCAGTTATCTTAACACTCCTCATGCCGAGACGTGATGCAGCGCTCACCACATTCACCGCCATCTCCCTGGAGATCTCGCGATCTGCCGGCATCTCACCCTCATGATGACAGTAGATGCATCTGAGATTGCATCTGGATGTAACTGACATGCGCAGACCTGTGACCTTACGTCCGTATGGGTCTATGAGGACCATTGTGCTGAAGAATCGGCTGATACTATTTAGCGGATTTGCTGTGCACTGCTGTGCTGGGGAACTTTCTCAAAATCACGTCTCCAGATGTCGATTCCGATCTATTCTCCACACATTCCCGGAATCACCTTCTGCTTGCCGATTTTCATTACTTATCCAACACAGCACGGCGAGAAGCTTCTGGAGACCAGAGAACGACTCGACTCGCTCAGAGCCAGGCTCCAGAGTGTGGGTACCAGGTCTGCTAAAAGGCATCTCAAGAAGCTCTCCGGCAGGATGAAGCGATTCACCAGGGATGTCAACCATCGCATCTCCAGGCATATAGTCGCGA
>NZ_JASFYM010000018.1 GCF_030055635.1 Methanothrix sp.
ATTGATCGCGTGTCTGTCTCCATCTAAGCTGCTCCTCTCTCCAAACCTGTGAGCCGGCTAAAAATGTTTGTCGCAGGCCATGCAGAGAAAATTGTTCGGAAAATGAATGTTAATGCGAAATGCAGGCGATATCCTCAGACGAGATCTTTTTATGGGTCATGTACTCGTATCTTGTGCCTAAGACACTGAAGGATCGAGTCCACGAGTGCCCGAGATGCGGGCTTAGGATGGATCGAGATCATAATGCAGAGTGGCTACTGAAGGTAGCCACTGCTTCTACGTTAGTAGAAGCACGTTGAACATTCTCACCCTCGTACTGAGGGGCAGAGCCTGTGGAGAAGCGGCTACTGAAGTAGCCGCTGCTTCTACGTTAGTAGAAGCATACCGGATGACTGGATCTAGGAAACCTTCGACTTCGTCGAATGGCTTCGACGGCTCTCGATGCAATCGAGAGGCTTCGACAAAGTCGAAGCGAGTCGAAGCGCAGGAAGCTCCGGCCTTCGGGCCGGAGAGGAAGTCACTTAGCAACATGGAGGTCATGCAGACCGTTTGCCGGGTGGATTCATTTGCCCGACAGGGTCGCAGGACCAGCACATTCAGGGACAATTTATCAGATGAATTGGAGCGATCATGTAAACTCCCTCTCCCCAAGTTTAAAATACTTTGAGGTTACAGGGAGAAGCGTGCGGTCCTACTCTGTTCCCACCCTGGCTCGAGAGGCCCAGAAGTTCCATTCATCACATGGCGGCTTTTCCGGATATCTGAAGTGTTTCATCACATTGATTTTATTTATGAATAATGTGTGTTCTTGATAGCAATGATACAGGAGGAGGGAGGGACAGCCTCTGGAGCCAGCTGCTCCAGAGGCTGAAAAAGTTCATCAAGGGCGTGGTTATCTGCTGGAGACATTCATATCGTTCCGGTATATCAGAAGCCGGAGGCGTCAGACTGCTCTTTCTGTCCTTGCAATCGGGCTGGCGGTGGCTGTTAGCGTGACCTCTGTATCGCTCCAGGCTGGCTTTCAGGAGTATCTCCTCGACATAATCGTAAAGGACCTCGCGCATGTCAGCGTGAGCCCGAAGGAGGGGGAGGAGTACATCTACCTCTACAGAACGCTAATGGACAGGATATGGCAGCTCGAGGGTGTTACAGCAGTCTCTCCGCGCCTGAGCGCACCCGCATCACTCTCGCACAAGAACAACGTCGAGAACGTTATTCTGATCGGAGTGATACCATCGGAGATGGAAAGGATCTACCCGAGCATCTCAGAGCGGATGGTTTACGGAGATCTTGAGTCAATCCACCAGGAGAACAGGATGGTGATCTCGAAGAAGCTCGCCGAGAAGCTGGATGTTGAGCTGGATGACACTGTGGATGCGAGGTTTCCTGATGCGAACCCTCTGAACCTCATGATCACCGGCATATTCGATCCACCGCAGGGCTTTCCTGAGGAGATGACATTCGTCTCGCTCCGCACGGCCAGGAACTTCCTGGGTGAAGGGGATGTCGTAAACGGCATAGATATCAAGCTCCGGGACATCTACATGGCAGATCGGATCAGCAGGGAGCTGTCTGCAACAGGATACAAGGCAGAGAGCTGGCAGCAGCTTTACCCGGAGATCCTGAGGACCATTGCGATAGAGAACCTTGAGAACAACATCACCATGCTTCTCATAATGATCATCGCAGCCTTCGGGATAGCGAGTGTGATGTACATGCTTGTTCTCGAGAAGACATCTGAGATAGGGATGCTCATGGCAGAGGGGGCGACTGGCGCGATGATACGCAACATATTCCTCATCCAGAGCACTGTTCTTGGACTCATCGGCGGCGTCGCCGGCGCTGCTGGCGGCGTGGCTCTTTCTCTGTACCTCAAAGGCATGGAGTTCGAGGTCGAGGCTCCTGGCTGGGAGGAGTTCGTGCTTCCTGTGGTGATAGACCCCCGGAAGATCCTGATCATAGTGGTGGCAGCGGTCCTCCTGAGCCTGGCCGCTGGCGTGTATCCCGCGCACAAGGCATCGAAGCTCGATCCTGTGATCGCCCTGCGTGGATGAGCGAGATGTTTGAGCATATCATTGCATCACATCACATCGTCAGAAACCCCAGGATGGCTTTCTTCACTGTGCTCTCTGTAGCCCTGGCTGTGGCGATTATCGTCGTCATGATGGGCCTGATGGGCGGCTTCAGGGAGGAGATCATGAGCACGACCATCGAGAACAATCCCCATGTCGTGATCGAACCAAAGGAGGGGGAGACCGAGATACACCTCTACAGGACGCTCTCCGCCACAGTGTGGGCGTATCCAGGGGTGGAGGCTGTCTCCCCCAGGCTGAGGGGGAAGGCGGTCGTCGAGCACAGGGACAGGGCACGGGGCGTGGAGGTTGTGGGTGTCATCCCATCAGATGAGGATCCTCTCATGAGGGTTGAGAGGGACCTTATCGAGGGGAGCTTCAGGGATCTCGAGCTGAGCAGATACTCAGCTGTTATCGGAAGCAAGCTTGCCGAGGATATCAGGGCCTCGACCGGCGACAGGATAGAGCTGATCAGGCAGAACAGATCAATCCGACTCAAGGTCGCAGGCATCATAGAAACAGGCACAGCAAGCGACAAGACTCTTGTGTACATCCCGCTGAAGACCGCACAGGATATCCTCAGCGAGGGCGATGTCGTGTCAGAGGTCTCTGTGAGGCTCTCTGACCTCTACGATGCCCCGCATCTTTCGGAGGAGATCAACAGGAAAACCAGCTACAACGCCAGGAGCTGGGTTGATATCAACCGTGATATACTCAACCTCCTCGAGACGCAGTCGCGCTTTGTGGTAGTATTCTACATTCTAATATTCGCGATAGCGGGATTCGGCATAGCCAATACCATGATAATGATAATAACCCGCAGGACGAAGGAGATAGGCATTTTGATGGCGATGGGCGCGACCAGGTTCTCGATAATGAAGATATTCGTTCTTGAGAGCCTTATCCTCGCTCCACCATCCGCCCTCATCGGGTGTGTCCTGGCTTACATCGCAGCAAGACTCATCATGATGTATCCGGTGGAACTTCCGAGCGAGATATACATGGTATCAAGGATGACCGTGGTGATGAAGCCTGAGTTCTTCTTATGGGCTGTGATCTACTCCATGGTTGTCAACCTTGTGGCGGGACTCTATCCTGCCTACAGGGCATCCAGGCTCGATCCTGTCGAGGCCATAGCGGTCGAGTGATCGCGTCATGTGCTCCGCCCCGTATAGGGAGCAGGTCTCATCAGGCGTGTTCGGGATAGAGCATAACAGACACAATGAAGATGCGCGTTCGGTGCGCGGGGCAAAGTTTATTTACCGTAAATGCAGCTAGTTCACCGTTCGAGGTAAGAATTTATCATGGAGCTGGAGAATCTTCGATTCGGTACGGAGCTGCTGAAGCGCGGCTTCGCCAAGATGCAGAAGGGTGGAGTCATCATGGACGTCACCACCCCTGAGCAGGCCATGATCGCTGAGGAGGCCGGAGCTGTCGCTGTCATGGCACTCCACGCGGTTCCTGCTGACATCAGAAAGATGGGCGGCGTGGCCAGGATGGCTGATCCGAAGGTGATCGAGGAGATCATCGATGCGGTGACCATACCCGTCATGGCCAAGGTCAGGATCGGCCACTTCGTCGAGGCTCAGATCCTGGAGGCGATAGGGGTGGACATGATCGACGAGTCGGAGGTTCTCACCCCCGCGGACGAGTTCCATATCGACAAGACAAAATTCAAGGTTCCGTTCGTATGCGGCGCCAGGAACCTCGGCGAGGCCCTCAGGCGTATCAGGGAAGGTGCGGCCATGATACGGACCAAGGGGGAGGCGGGCACCGGTGACGTGAGTCAGGCCGTGAGACACATGAAGATGATCATGGGCGATATCCGGAAGCTCAAGGGCATGAACAGCGAGGAGCTGATGAGGTTCGCGCGCGAGATCGAGGCCGACCCGGAGCTTGTAGCTGAATGCGCCCGTCTCCAGCGGCTGCCTGTGGTCAACTTCGCTGCCGGTGGCATAGCAACACCAGCAGACGCGGCTCTTATGATGCAGCTCGGTGCCGATGGCGTCTTCGTCGGCTCCGGCATATTCAAGTCCGAGAACCCGGAGGCTATGGCTGCAGCGATAGTCGAGGCCGTCCATCACTACGACGAGCCGGAGGTTCTGGCCAGGGTCTCCAGAGGTCTTGGAAGGCCGATGAAAGGCATAGATGTCGGCACCCTTCAGGAAGGAGAGGCGCTCCAGGCGAGAGGATGGTGAGCCGGCTCTTCTCAGAGGTCTGAGCTTCCGCTTTGGAGGTAACGTGAGAAGGATTGGGGTCATAGCCCTCCAGGGAGACGTCTCGGAGCATATCAGCGCCGTAGAGGCGGCAGGCGGCCAGGCTGTTCCCGTACGGCGGGCGGGCGTCATACCCACATGCTCCGGCATAGTTATACCTGGAGGCGAGAGCACAACGATCAGCAGGCAGCTCGAGAGGACAGGTATAGCTGCTGAGATCAAGCAGGCTGCTGCGAATGATGTGCCTGTGCTCGCGACATGTGCTGGACTGGTGCTTGTTGCAAAGGAGATCGATGCAGGCGACGTCAGACCCCTCGGGCTGATCGATATCTCGGTGGGAAGAAACGCCTTCGGCCCGCAGCGCGAGTCGTTCGAGGCTGATATAGATGTCGCAGGATTTGACAGGCCCTACAGGGCGGTCTTCATCCGCGCGCCCGTTGTTCTGAGATGCGGAGATGGCGTGCAGGAGCTTGCACGCTTCGGCGGCCGCACCGTGGCGGTGAGGCAGAGGAAGATCATAGGTCTTGCGTTCCATCCTGAGCTCACCGGTGATCTCCGGTTCCACAGGATGTTCTTGGAGATGACCTGAGGTGGTTCTATCTTCGATGGCAGGTTCGCAGTGAAAAGCTACGATGAGATGCGCAGGGAGATGGAGGATCTCCTGAAGCGTTCCGAGCAGCTGAGAGCAGAGTCAGCATCTGCCATCGAGGAGTCGGACTCGCTCCGGAAGAGGTCTGTGGATATGCGGCAGCTCGACCCTGAGCAGGCGGAGGCCCTGTGGATAGAGTCCGAGGAGCTCAGGACAAAGGCCAGGGAGCTCATGCGCGAGTCGGTGGAGCTGCGCATAAAGGCAGCTGACATAAAGCACCGCTTAGATATACACGAGCAGATAGAGTCGATCCCGGATAGGGCGGAGAAGCTCTGGAGGAAGGCTGTGAGGGGTTAGCGTGTGAGACGCAGGGCAGCAGGTGGAGGTCTTTCGGTCAGGATTGCTCTTATCAGTCTGATTTTGCGCAGAGATACCGACCTCCCCACTATGCGCTCCTGAGGAACGAATGCGCGCTTCCAACGAACCAGATGCCTGTCCTACAAGTTGGCGAACAGGTAAGAGCGAGTCTGATTTCACCCGATTTTCGTGCTCTCTGATCGGCTTGGATCGAGAACTCATCACGCTGCAGAGCTAAGAGATCCAGGTCTTCAGCCCATCAGGAGAGTATATAATTTAAGAGGACGTCTCTGTTATCATGGCTGAACTGAAAGAGGCCATGTTTTACGATAGGCTTGAGGGTGGCGATGTAAGATGCAACCTCTGCAACCACAGCTGCAGGATTCATCCTGGTCGCAGGGGCATCTGCGGTGTCAGGGAGAACATCGACGGGACCCTCTACTCGCTAGTTTACGGCAAAATCGTCGCTGAGCATGTCGATCCTGTGGAGAAGAAGCCTCTGTTTCACTTCCAGCCGGGCAGCAGGAGCTACTCGATCGCCACGGTCGGCTGCAATTTCAGGTGCAGGCACTGCCAGAACGCTGATATCTCCCAGATGCCCGTGGACCGGGGCATGATCATCGGCAGTGAGAGGGCTCCTGAGGATATCGTCGCGGAGGCCCTGGAGTCTGGAGTTCAATCTATATCCTACACGTACACAGAGCCGACGATATTCTTCGAGTTCGCGCTCGATACAGCTGTCGAGGCGAAGAAGTTCGGCCTCAAGAACAACTTCGTCAGCAACGGCTACATGTCAGAGGAGGCTGCAAGGGCGATCGCGCCGTATCTGGACGCGATCAACATCGATCTGAAGGGCGACGACGAGTTCTACAGAAAGATATGCAGCGCGAGGGTTGATCCGGTGAAGAGAAACATAGAGCTCTTCCCGAAGCTCGGGGTGTGGACAGAGGTCACGACTCTTGTGATTCCCGGCTATAACGACTCCGATGAGCAGCTCAGGGAGATAGCGGAGTTCCTCGCAGGCGTGAGCGTAGATATTCCATGGCATGTCTCCGCCTTCCATCCAACATACAGGCTCAGAGATGCTCCGCCAACGAGCGCTGCAACAATCCGCAGAGCCATGGGCATAGGCAGAGAGGCAGGCATCCGGTACATCTACGCGGGGAACATCCCTGGCGAGGGGGAGAACACGCACTGCCACAGCTGCGGCGAGCTTCTTGTCGAGCGATTCGCATACCGCGTGACTCTCAACAGCATTGTTGATGGCAGATGCCCGAGGTGCAGGACGCAGATCCCGGGAGTCTGGTGAGCTGATGCAGGGCTCCGCGCCCGGCTACTCTCTATCAGTTCACACTGTGCCACGAGCTCACAGTCCTGCAGGTACTGGATGCGATCAGCTGTGATTCAGGCCGACTGATGATAATGAACAATCAATATCGATCTTCAGTGCCGGCAAAACTATTAAAGGTAAAGACGTGCATTAATTATTGTGCAGCTTTGCAGAAAGATGTGAAAGCCTGGTGAAAATGATGTTTGAGAAGATATTGATCCCCACGGACTTTTCTAAGCACGCGAGAAAGGTCGTAGAGTGCGCTGGTCAGATCCCGGGTGTGAAGGATGTTGTTCTCCTTCATGTCATCAGCAGGGACCCGCTTGCCAGGGTCTGGGACCCTGTTGCAGAGATCAGGGAGGCGGAGAAGAGGCTGGAGGGCGAGGCAGCCCCTCTTCAGGGAATGAACGTCAAGGTGAGGGCGGTCTCCGTCCTGGAGGGAGAGGTTGCGAGCGCGATACAGAAGGTGGCAGATGAGGAGAACGTCTCTCTGGTGGCGATGGGCGCGAGGGGCAAGAGCCTGATCGAGAGCGTGCTTCTGGGCAGCGTCTCCAGAAACGTTCTGCGCTACGGCAACACGCACCTCCTTCTGATGAGATACAGGATGATGGAGGGAAAGCCGGTCGGCATATACTGCGCGAGGCTGCTGCACAAGGTGCTTTATCCGACAGACTTCTCCCAGCCGGCCGAGGCGGCGCTATCGTTCCTGAAGAACATAAGCGGGATCGGCGAGCTGATGCTGATGCATGTGGTCTCCAGGGGCGAGACGCAGGAGGAGATCGATTCCGCTGTGAAATACGGAACGGATCGGCTGAATGAGATCGCGACGGAGCTCAGAAAGGGCGGTCTGAACGTGAGCACAAAGGTCGTGGTCGGCGAGGCCTGCGAGCAGATAAGATCTGTCGCCAATCAGGAGGATGTCTCACTGATCGCGATGAGCTCGCAGGGTGCAACCGCGATCAAGAAGGGCAGGATCGGGAGCACAGCGTACGGAGTGGCAAACACGGCAAGCAGGCCTGTTCTCATCCTGAGAAGCTCGAAGATCGCGATATACTGAGCTCTCAGATTTTAATCTTACATTTTTATCGTCTGCCATCGCAGCGGATGACGGAGACAATGCGATCTCCCGCAGCCTCTCTTACCATATTCAGAGCCTCCTCCAGGCTAGACGGCCTGCGCTTCTCAGATATCGCTTTTATGGCCTTCCCGACGATATCATCGTTCCCCTCCCTCACCCTGACGATCACGCTCCTCTCAGGCATGACAAGTCCATTGCATATGCCGTCGGGATCGCCGTCGACTATACCCAGAACTGGTATCCCGAGCCTTGAGAGGACATCTCCGGCGATGGCCGTTGTATCGTCGCCTATCGTTATCACAAATGATGCATCAGATGCGAGCTCAAATGCGTCCTCTGCGGTATGATCTATGATCGCGAACCTGCCGTTCCTGCCCGTTCTGAGAGAGCAAAGCCGTGGTTTCAGCATACCTGCGGTTCTACGCACAGACCCGCTTCGGAGTATCGCGGATCTCAGATCGACATATGGGAGCTTCTCCAGGCCATGCATTTTGAGCTTGATCCCCCTTGCGCCAACGATCCTCCCGTCCTGCGCCATGATCTCGACATGTGTATCCGTGGCAGTGCCGATGACCGTGCCGTTGACCGAGATCCTCTCCCCTGGCAGGACCCCCCACACCCTTCTCACCATCACATCGCCCTCCTGGCGCAGATCATCATATTGCATGAGGGCATCCAGGATCTCGAAACCGAAGTGTGATGCAAGACCTTCCGCAATGGCGTTGCTTCTCTCAGATGAATTCGCAAGAGCTGCGACGAAGCGGCCTCCGGAATCAACCTGAATGAGGGGATTCGTGGGCCTAGCTCGGGAGGCCACGATTGATCCAAAAACAAGCCCCGTCTCCCTGCTCTTCGCGTGATTCATTAGAACTGTGAGGTCGGAGTGCTGGAGGTCCTGCACGGACTGGCTTGGAGATCTTCGCCTGCTGATATCCACCCTTCCCTCAAGACCTGCGTCGATTATCGCAACCCTGCCCATGGTCCCGCCGAGGACCGCCACCACATCGCCATGCCCTTCAAGCCATTCCAGGGCCTGAAGAGCAAATCCAGTATCCACTACCTCTGGGCCGTGGATTACAACGCCTATCGAGAGCCTGCGCTCATCCGCCGCACTCGAGGTTCTCATCGTGGAGCCTGGCACGTTCCATCAGCTCTTTCTGCTCCTTCATCCTCTCCGCGAGATCCTCAAGAGACATGCCACTGAGCTCCTTGCGCTCAGGGACCTTCTCTATGGGCTCCAGGTAGGATGTCAGGTAGTAGAGCTCTGTGGAATCCAGAAGCGCCCAGGTCTCCCCGTCCTCCTCTTTTATGAGCTTGACGACCCCAACAGTCCCGGTACCGTTGTACCTGACCAGGGATCCTTCCTTTATCTCCATCACAATCACCATACGAGCCGTGAGGTGCACTGACACAGGTATTTTCGCGTCTCTCCGGTTTAAGCCTTGCGATTTTGCTGAAGCGCCCTCTGCGAGTCAGAACTTATGATGGCATCTGAAGATCTTTGAGATGTGTGCCATGCAGACAGCATGGCGCTCTGTATCTCGAGCTCAATGCGCAATTTGCAGCCTGGTCCTCTGTCTTTAAGAGATTGGTTGGTTATATATCTATTGAGGATCTTCTTAATATCTGCACAGCAGTGTGTAGCTTTGGAGAGGTATGAGAGATGGCAGGAGCTGTTGCTGGTAAACCCAACGTGGAGGTCGCGAAGAAGCCCAGGAAGCGGAGGAGGTTGAAGGTCGCCCATCCGGAGAGGTGCATCGGATGTCTGAGCTGCATGTTCGCATGCAGCAGGATAAACACGGGACACGCATCGCTTGAGCGCTCGGCGATAAGGATCAAGACGCAGGGAGGGATCGAGGGAGATCCCATAATAGTGGTCTGCCACGCGTGCGAGGACCCTGCATGTGTCAGAGCCTGCCCAAAAGGAGCTCTCTCGAGGAGAGAGGACGGGAGTGTTGTCTTTGATAAAGATCTATGCGACGGCTGCGGTAAATGCGTGGATGCATGCCTCATAGGAGCGATATCCCTTGACAGCGAGGGCAAGGCCGTGAAGTGCAAGCACTGCGGGGCATGTGTTGCATTCTGCCCGCATGATGTGCTTAAGCTGATCGAGGTGGATTAGCATGCTGAGAAGGGTTCTTTACATAGATCTCACCAGCGGCGAGAGCTGGGTCGAGGAGATGCACGACCTCTTCGAGGAGTGGCTCGGCGGTACGGGGGTCGCAACACAGCTTCTGCTCAGGGAGGCTCCTCCAGGCGTTGATCCCCTCTCGCCGGATGCGCCGATAATCTTCAGCATAGGGCCCCTCTCGACGATGTTTCCGGCGATGACAAAGACAGTGGCACAGTTCAAGTCCCCGCTGACAGGGGAGCTCGGGGAGTGCTACGCGGGCGGAAGGCTCGCGATGGCGATGAGGTTCGCGGGCCACGAGTCGATCGTGATAAAGGGCAGAGCTGAGCGCCCCTGCTACATATCCATCGAGAACGACAAGGTGAAGATGCGCGATGCCACATCGATATGGGGGATCGGCGCTGCCCGCGTTGGAATCATCCTGAGGGATGTCGAGAAGGGTGTGGGGAGGAGGAGCATCATCAGGATCGGGCCTGCCGGCGAGAGGATGGTCAGGTACGCCTCTGTGATCGTCGACACCTACAGGCACTTCGGCAGGCTCGGCCTGGGCGCGGTCTTCGGATCCAAGAACCTGAAGGCCATTGTTATATCCGGAACAGAGGACGTCTCGATTCCAGACTCGAAGCGGTATCGAGAGGTCTACAACCGGATTTACAGAATGGTTGTCCAGACAGATGCGATGGAGAAGTACCACGACCTCGGGACCCCCATAAACGTGAACGTGCTGAACCAGCTCAAGGGGCTGCCGACGCGCAACTTCCAGTCGACCTCGTTTGCAGAGGCAGAGAACATAAGCGGCGAGAGGCTCGCGGAGGAGTACCTCTTCAGAAGGGTCTCGTGTGCGCACTGCCCAATAGGATGCATACACATAGCGATGCTAAAGACCGCGTTCACCCAGCATCACGAGTTTGAAGTGAGAAGGATCAGCTACGATTACGAGCCCATATACTCTTTAGGCAGCAATCTGGGGGTGACGACCGCTGAGGGTGTGCTGGAGCTGATAGACACATGCGAGCGTCTGGGGCTGGATGCGATGAGCACGGGCGTGGTGCTCTCGTGGGCGACAGAGGCCTACGAGAAGGATCTGATCACACCCCAGGAGACGCTCGGCGTGCCGCTCCAGTGGAACAACGTGAAGGGCTACATAAAGGCGATGGAGAACATCGTGGCTGCGCCGAACGAGTTCTACGCTGCGCTTGCGAGGGGTGTTGAGTTCGCCGCTTCCAGATACGGCGGAATGGATTTCGCGATGGCCCTCGGGGGCAATGAGGTCTCCGGATACCACACAGGCCCTGCATCGATAGTCGGCCAGCTCGTGGGCGTGAGGCACTCGCATCTGGATAACGCCGGATACAGTATAGACCAGACAGCTGCCAAGAAGCAGCTCGATCCGAGCTCCATGGTCGATCAGATAATCAGAGAGGACGACTCCAGAAGCGTGTTCAACTCGCTCGTCGGATGCCTCTTCGCAAGAGGGGTTTACACAGATGAGAACATTATCGATGCACTGGGATCGATTGGAATAACAAAGAGCAGGGAGGAGCTGACAGAGCTCGGGAGAAGGATCTTCCTGGAAAAGTACAGGTTCAAGACCAGGGAGGGCTTCGATCTCTCGAAGGCGAGGATACCCAGGAGGTTCTTCGAGACCGTGAGCACGCTCGGGCGCATCGATCCAGAGACTGTGGAGAGGATGATAGCTCTCTACAAGGAGAGACGCGGATGGGCATAAAGGGATTACCCTGCCATCTGATGACCCCATCTAGGCGCAACAAAATGCATACGTCAGGAGAGGTAATGGATCCGTCAGGGGTACATCAATGCGCGGGAGAGGTGTCATGAACAGCATGCAGGCAATAGTACTGGCTGCAGGCGAGGGCTCCAGGATGAGGCCCCTCACCGCGAGCAGGCCGAAGGTCATGCTTCCAGTGGGTGGAGCCCCGCTGCTCGAGGAGCTCATACTGAGATGCAGAGATGCAGGGATAAACAGGTTTGTGTTCGTGGTGGGCTATCGCAGAGATGTGATAACATCTTACTTCAAGAACGGCAGCGATTTCGATGTTGAGATCAGCTATGCGGTGCAGGAGAAACAGCTGGGCACAGGCCATGCGCTTATGGCTGCTAGTGACCTCTCGGATGAGAGGTTCTTCGTCATAAACGGAGATGTGCTTCCAGACGTCGAGGCGCTCAGGCACATGATGTCGCTGGAGGATCTCAGCGTCGCCACACACAGGGTCGTGGAGGCGAGCCGGTATGGCGTGTTTCTGCTAAGAGATGGGCTGGTGCAGGGGGTCGTAGAGAAGAGCCCGTCGCCGCCATCTGACATGGCGAACGCCGGTATATACCTCCTCGACAGGGAGATCTTCGAGCTCATGGAGGAGGTCCCCGTCTCGATCAGGGGCGAGTACGAGCTCACAGATGGAATAAACGCTCTTGCAGCCGCGGGTAGAAAAATCTGGGCAGTCGAGCTGAGCGAGTGGGTTGAGGTCGGCGTTCCCTGGGACATACTCACAGCCTCGAACGCTGTGCTCTCGAGAAAGAGCCCGGTCATTGAGGGGGATGTGGAGAGCGGCGCCACGCTCAAGGGAAATGTCTCGATCGGCAGCGGCACCCTGGTGAGAAATGGCGCATACATCGAGGGCCCTGTGTGGATCGGCAGGAACTGCGATATAGGGCCGAACTGCTACATCCGCGCAGGATCTTGCATAGGGAACAGCGTGAGGGTGGGAAATGCGGTTGAGATCAAGAACTCTACCATCATGGACGGCACCAAGATAGGCCATCTGTCCTACGTGGGGGACAGCGTCATCGGGTACGGCTGCAACCTCGGCGCCGGCACCATCGTATCGAACCTCAGGCATGACAACAGAAACATCCGCTCCTATGTCAAGGGCGTGCTTGTGGATACAGGAAGGAGAAAGCTTGGCGTGATAATGGGGGATAACGTCAAGACTGGAGTGCATACATGCATCTACCCCGGAACCGTGATAGAGCCCGGCTACCTCTCGAGGCCAGGCGAGGCCCTCAGGGGATACGTGAAAGCCATGCAGAGCGTGTCCATGGGCTGAATCCCGTTGCGGTCGTGTACTAGGATCAATCAGACCGGCAGCCTCCAGCGCTGCGGTACCTGGGAGGGGTTCTGCTTGTCCGCATGGAGACAGAGGTCCTCCCTCGCCGCTTTCACCAGCTCCATTAGCATCCCGACGGCCATCAAATAATAGTCGATCGCTCCGTTCTCCCCGCTCCCGCAAGAGATGCGGGATGCGCTCACGGACAATCGCGCAACTCCATGGTCTTCTGGTACGGAAATGGTCATTGAATGCAGACCATTTCCGCACCAGGCAGAATACCCCCTTCCATTCAGGGGAAGGAAGTCACGGGCATATCCAGAAATGCTTTTAAATCCTCCCGCCATTCTCACTAAACCTGGGGAACCATGGGGTGAATCCTGAATGAGAATTGGTTTTGGTTTTGCGATCGCGCTGCTGGCGTTTGTAGCTGCAGCCAGCGGTGCTGAGGAGAACAAGTCATGGCTTGCGGATGATATGCTCGAGACGTACCATGAGGGTACCCTGAACTTCCTCGAGGATCCAACAGGTGCAGGCCTCTCAGTCTACGATAACTACGTATTCTACGTCAAGGGCTCCACGTACTTCAGATCGAAGTGGAAGACCCCACCGAACCTTCCGCCAGACAAGAGCTGGGCATGGGGCTCGGGAAATGTCGGTGGTTGGGCGTACACTCCGGAGGGGACGTTCATAAGGTTCGAGATGGTCTCGCCGCCCTCCTACGTATACATAGGCGGGACGCCGGTGCCATACACGACATATGTATCAGCGCCCCTCTACACTGAGAGCAACCATCTCTACATCCACGGCGCGGACAGCCTGACCAGATACGTGAAGGCTCCTGCCGGCTCGAGCGTGTGGCTTCTTGCATACACAAAGACAGCGGGCATGGCTGATGTGTACAAGATATCTCCTGATTCGACTGTCTCTGTGAACAGAGTCGTCATGCCAGCCGGATACAGCCATATGTCACTGAACATAACCGATCCCGGAAGGTATCTGATCAGCTTTGTGAAGGACAGCATACCCAGCGAGACGGTCGTCATAGACGCGATCCCCGCCGGGGTGACCCTGAGCTGATCGCCTATCTTTCCCTTTTTCTGTCCATTCTGTACATTATGTCCCTGGCATCCTCGTCCCTGCTCACCCACGCCTTCAGAGCTGCGGCGTCTCCCTTCTTGCTCTCCTTCGCGTAGCCCAGGAACTTCATCACAGAGTTGATGCCCTCTGTGCCGGCGCTTATTATGAACGCTGTGATCAGGGCATCGAGCAGATCAAAGTAAGATCCCTCCTGGATATCGCTGTAGATGCATAGCGGCGCCAGCACGCGGAGGCCTGTGCCGAAGGCTATCAGAAGACCCGCGATCAGCGATATTATCCCGAGGATCAGCTTCTTGTCCCTCTCCCCTATCAGCCTCACAACTATCGGATCCAGTATCTCAAGAAACTGCTGTATCGCGAAACCGGCCGCAAATATCGGCACAATCGTGGCAACCAGCTGATCCATTCCGAACCTCCAGCGTAGAGTTGTTTATAACTGAATAAGTATTTTACGGTCAATTATGTTTGAATCTGGAAGCAGCAGCAAGATATTATACATGCTGCGCATACAGGCGTGATGCCTGGAGATGAGTTTATGGGCGGAGCTAAGCTCGGGGACAGGGTCCGTGTGCATTACACTGCAAGGCTTGAGAGAGGTGTCGTTGTGGATACCTCCGAGGGCGAGGAGCCATTCGAGTTTGTGCTGGGAGATGGCAGGGTGCTGCCAGGGTTCGAGGAGGCGGTCATCGGAATGAGACCGGGGGAGGTGAAGACCGTCAGGATACCGCCGGAGAAGGGATACGGCCCGTACAGGCAGGATCTCGAGGTCGAGGTCGATAGGTCCAAACTTCCAATGGATCTCGAGCTTAATATAGGCGACACGCTGGAGATTGTCGAGGATGATGGAAGGGTGATCAAGGTGGAGATAATGGATATCATAGGAGAGAAGGTGGTGCTGAACGCCAACCATCCGCTTGCAGGCGTGGATCTGATATACGAGATCAGGCTGGTGGAGATACTGTGATATCGAACCTCGCAAAATAGATAGTTCAGCGTCGGGCGGTTCTGTCATGAGATCTCAGCGCAGGCTCTGGGCTGTTGTAATCATCATCTCAGCATTTCTTTTGAGGCTGTATGCCGGGAGGCTCGCTCTGTCAGATGGATCTGTGCTCTTCTACGGTCCGGATTCCTACTACCACATGCGCAGGATTATTTATACAGTGAACCACTTTCCTGCCACGCTCTGGTTCGATTCATACGTGGATTATCCAAAAGGGCTTGAGATAACCTGGCCGCCGCTCTTCGATATACTCGGGGCTGCTTTGGCATCGCTCGGTGGGGGCACACACAGCGCAGAGATTATAACGTCGCTGCTCCCGCCTCTTCTCGGCGCACTCACGGTCGGGGTCATCTACCTCGCTGCGAAGGAGATGTTTGATGCGCGGACCGGCCTGGCATCCGCCTTCTTTCTCGCAATATCCTCATACGCGGTGGCAGTGAACTCCTTTGGATACGTTGATCACCATGCTCTCGAGATGCTGCTGCTCTCACTCATCGTGCTAGCGCTTCTGAGATCCACCAGCGACATTAGGTGGTCTGCAGCTTCCGGAATCTTAATGGCGCTTCTGGCCTACACATGGATGGGCTCAGCCGCTTATATTCTCATAGTTCTGCTCTACACCATCGCCAGGATGTCCCTGGATCTCAGGGATGGCAGAGAGCCGCCGAAAGATCTCGTGATCGCGCCTGCGATAGCCTCGCTTCTCGTGCTCCCGCTCTGGAGCAGTCACTGGATGCTCCCATCGGCCATCGCCATATCCGCCCTTCTCGGCGCATCTCTTTTTGGATATGCGATCTACATTCTCTCGCAGAAACGCCTGCCGTGGTACTCGCTTCCGGGTATCATGATATCCGCTGGCTTGATCGTTCTACTTTTAGTATACACACTCAGAGACGGCATAACATCTGTGGTTTACACAACACTGGTGAGCAGGCTCCCCTACATCATGGGGGGAGAGATGGCTGGGCTCATAGAGGAGGCAAGCCCGCTCCTGACCATGGATCTCATGTCGGTCCTCGGGCTCAACATAATCGTAACAGTGGCAGTTCTGGCGCTGGTCGCGAGACGTCACATCTACGATCGGAAGAAGGTTCTACTGATCGTATGGACCTTAATCGCCCTGCTTCTCACATTCGGGCAGAAGAGGTTTCTCTACATCCTCGCGATGAACATGTCCATCCTCTTCGCTGTTCTCTTCTCAGAGCTCTGCACCCTCGCTGAGAAGAGGTCTCTGGAGAGGAGACAGATGATGGCCTTCACGCTTATCATTCTCGTTGTGATGTCAATTCCATCCTTCTGGAGGCTCAGCAGGATCTCCGATGATACGCCTGATATAGAGGGCGACTGGGTGGATGCGCTGAAGTGGCTTAAGGAGAACACTCCAGCGACCAGCTTCTTCGATGATCCCTCCGGAAGGCCGGAGTACGGCATAATGAGCAGCTGGAGCTATGGCAACTGGATACTCTACCTCGCAGAACGACCGGTGGTTGCGAACAACTTCCAGGCAGGAGTGGATGATTCCACGAGGTTCTTTCTGTCTGAGAGCGAGAGCGATGGGGAGAGAATACTGGAGAGAAGGAACGCGAGGTATGTAATAACATCATGGGAGATGCTGTATCTCACCCTTCCATCGACAGCACGATGGATCGGGGAGGACCCGGCGAGCTACATGAGATATACCGCCTCAGGAAAGTATCTCAGCATAGAGCTGACGGACCGTCTCAGGAGGACGATGCTCGCCCGCCTCCAGCTGTACGATGGACTGAACATGAGCCATCTGAGACTTGTGTACGAATCCAGAACATTCAAAGGAAACAACCCGAGCAGCGCGAGCGTGAAGATCTTCGAGCATGTCCCCGGAGCGGTTGTGACCGGCAGAAGCAGCGGGCCTGTTGTTGCGCTCCTCAACCTGACAACCAACCAGGGCCGGAGGTTCACGTACGCGATTGAAACCGCGCCTGTGAGCGGCGTTTACACGCTCCGCCTGCCGTACTCGACCGGAGACAACGGAGCCGTGAGAGCAGAAGGCGCCTATATCATCATGAACCCGGAGATCGCAAAAGAGCTGAGCATCGAGGAGAAGGACGTGCTCGGTGGCAGCACGATCCAGCTGGATCTCTGATCGAAACTTAGAGGCCCATGTGATCGAACCGTCGGAGTGGCGAACGTGGTAACTCCAATCAGGTACAGCTTACTCTACCTCTTTCTGCGGGGTTACCGATTCGCCAGATCACCATGATGAGCAAATGTAGAAATCTGCAAAACAGACCGGCCTGAAGATACCGCACCATGAACCTCAGCCCTGACCCAGCACATCCTCATAGACCCTCACGGTCATCTCTGCGATCTTGTCCCAGCTGAAGTCATGCTCGAGCCTCGCCCGGCCCATTGCAGACAGCCTCTTCATCTCCTCAGGGTTGCTGAGCAGACGCCTGATGCACCACGCAAGGGACTCAGGCTGTATGTAGGCGAGCAGCCCGTCCTCGAAGTTTTTTATTATCGTGACAGCCTCCGTGGCGACCACAGGCTTTCCGGCATCCCACGCCTCCAGGACCACCACGCCGAACGGCTCGTTCCTGCTAGGCAGGCATATTATGTCGCATGCGTTCATCAGATCCTCTTTTGTTGAGCTCGGAACGTATCCGAGAAACCTGCACGCGTGCTCGACGCCGAGCTCTCTCGCCAGACGCTCGCACTCCCACTTCATATCACCCTCGCCGACGAAAACAAACTTCGCGTCCCACCTCTCCCTGAGCACATCGGGTATCGCTCTGACCAGAAGATCCGGACCCTTCTGGTAGCACATCCTTCCGCAGAAGAGGATCACAGGTGCAAGCGGATGTATGCCGTACCTCTCCTTGACCCTGCCGGCATCTAGAACCCTTCTGAGCTTTCCGATCACTATCCCGTTGGGGATCACCTCGATCTTCTGCTCCGGTATGGAGTAGAGCATCATCAGCTCGTTCTTCATGCACTCTGTCGTCACTATCACCCTTGCAGACTCGTAGCCTCCGAGCCATTCGCGATGGGATATCTCTCGCGATACAGGATTCTGGGGATGGCTGTTCCCGTTCCTGCCCCACTCGGTGCTGTGGACTGTGAATATCAGCGGTATTGAATGGCTCTTTTTTATCCGCACGATCGCATTCACAGGATGCCAGTCGTGGCCGTGAATCAGATCGAACCTCCCGAAGATATTCTGCACGGACTCGAACCGATCGACCATCGCATCGCACATAGTGTCCATCTGATGAACTATATCCCCTGTGGGGTCGTGGTCCACACGCTGATAATGCACTTCATTGATCTTATCGTAGTAATCGAAATCGCCACGCCTTGTGAAGACATGCACCTCGTGGCCCATCCTGGCGAGAGCCTCGGACAGCTCAGAGACATGCGGGGCCACGCCGCCGACCTTCACCGAGTAAAGGCTCTCCCAGGAGAACATACCTATACGCATCAGCTCACCTTTAACATCCTAATTGGTTGGTGTGATTTAACTCTTTCACATCTCTCGAAATTCTGTTCTGATTCCGCCTGTCTTGCCAGATCTGTTTTGAGATCCTTCGACATGCATCGCCTGGTAATGCGAAATGATACTCGCACGACCAGCAATTCGCTCTTTGGAGCATGCCGCACTTCAGGCAGTCTTCAATTCATCAATTTTTTACAACTATCGAGGTCATGGATGGTGTTTGTGATATGCAGCACTCCGGAGATTCAAATCATGAGACCGACCTGAGCTCTGAGGCTGCCTGCTCAGGCGGAACCGGGTTTATGTAGATTCCCGTGTTCTTCTCGAAGCCCGCGATCCTGGTTATGGCAGGCTGAATCCTGATGTTCAAATGGTAGTTTGAGCCCATCTGAAAGAGCATGTAGTTGTACGGCGGATCGTTCAGAAGCGCAGAAAGCCGGCGGAGAGCCTCCTTCAGAGCTCTGCCAAGGCCTACAAGCATCGAATCGTTGAGCTCAAGAAGGTTGCTGATGTGCTTGAACGGCAGTATCCACATCTCATAGGGTGTCTGTGAGTAAAAGGGCGCTATGCAAACCCATTCTCCCTCTCTGAATATGAGCCTCTCAGAGCTCGACTCCCTCTCAGCGATCGTGCAGTAGGGACATGCAGGCATGGACGATATCGAGGATATCTCACGCATCACAAGCGGCGGGACCAGAGGAAGCGCTATCAGCTGTGTGTGCGTGTGGCTCAGGGACGCACCGGCCTCACGTCCCCAGTTCTTGAATATGGATACATATGATGATCCATGCTCGACGTGATACCGGTATCTGTCAGCGTAGACGCTGATCATTCTGATCGCTGTCTCATAATCAAAGGTGGCCGGGCTGCTCTCATGATCCGGCGATTCGATTATGACCTCGTGCCCTCCCCTCGCAGGCACAGCCACCCACTCCGGAGTTGGCGCAGCCGGGCTCTGAACAACAGCAGGGTACATGTTCGGAATGCATCTGGCCCACCATCCCCTGATCCGCGTCTCGCCGTCTGCAAACACGCCATCCTCCCTGTACACAGCCAGGGCTCTGGGCGTCATCTCCTCGTTCCCTGGGCAGAACGGGCACTCCTTCGATGCGCGCATCTCCCTCGCCCGGATGAAATCTGTGGGCCTCCTGGCCCGCTCCCTCGCTATGACGCAGTACTCCTCCAGAAAGTAGTGACGCCTCAGCTCCGGTATGCGATAACCTCCTCGTAGATACTCAATGTCCTCTCAGCTGCTTTACGCCAGGTGAACATCTCCAGGACCCTCTCCCTGGCGTTCCTCCCCCACTCCCTGAGTCGATCCGGATCTTCGAGAGCTAGATTGACGCCCCACGCGATATCATTCGGGTCGCGGGCGTTCACATGCACGCCTGTAGGCTTCTCAGTCTCCGGCTTCATGACTATCTCCCTGAGACCGCTGACGCCGCTGGCCCCGACGACACAGGCGCGTTCCATCGATGCGGCCTCGAGCGCAACTATCCCGAACGGCTCGTAGATGCTGGGGAATATGCAGAGGTCAGCGAGCGCGTAATGGTATGCCTTCTCCTGAGGGGAGAGGTAGCGATCAATTAGCAGAACACCGCCAAGCCGCTCAGCCTCAGATCTGAGATGATCCACAAGGGAGCCGCTTCCCACCAGGAGGAGCCTGACATCCGGATGGCTCCTGCGGATGAGAGGGAGAGCGCTGAGAAGCTGGGAAACGCCCTTTACAGGCTCGAGCCTCCCCAGGAATAACAGGACTTTATCGGATTCCTTCAGGCCGTAGCTTTCTCTCAGCATCTCAAGACGCTCTGGCTTCACCGCAGATGGATCGAAGAGCTTCGTATCCACGCCGTGATAGCACACTCTTATCTTATCCGCCGGCACCCCGAGCCCCTCGAGCTCCACCTTCATCGCCTCTGAGACTGTGAGCACCAGATCAGCCAGCCTGGCGCCTTTCTTCTCCAGCGATACAAGCTGCTGGTTGGGGTGCTCGGAGCGCCCGATCTCGGTGCAGTGGACGTGGTATATAAATGGAGTGCTCTGACGCAGCGCCATCCCTGCGGGCAGCGCGAGCCAGTCGTGTGCAACACAGAGATCAAAAGGACCCGAGTCCCTCAAACGGGCTGCAGCCAGCTGGTTGTAGCTCAGGAGATCGTTCAGGAAATCCAGGCCAGAGCCCCAGGA
This sequence comes from Methanothrix sp., assembly GCF_030055635.1. Taxonomy (NCBI): domain Archaea; kingdom Methanobacteriati; phylum Methanobacteriota; class Methanomicrobia; order Methanotrichales; family Methanotrichaceae; genus Methanothrix; species Methanothrix sp. The sequence continues at coordinate 20,599 of NZ_JASFYM010000018.1, forward strand.
GAGGGTCTCCCTCGAATAGAATATCTCAAGCGCATCGCCCATCGGAAGCGGGATCTCCCTGAACGCCGTAACACCCTTCTTCGTCTCCTTTCTCTTCAGATCTGGCCTGCCCATGGTGAACACAGAGACCCTATGCCCCATCGAGGCGATCTCTCTGGATATCGAATCCACATAAACACCAAGACCGCCGTAGACCATTGGAGGGTACTCTGTGCTCAGGTATGCTATATTCATCACACCACCAGGTTTCTGTAATACTCCATGACAGGCTCCTTCCAGTCCATGTACTTCGCAAGCGCAAACGACTCCTCGCACAGGAGCCTGTACTCGATCTGATCTGCCACATGGCTCCAGGTGAAGTAATCGAGGGCTAGGGCGTAGTCGAGCACGGTCTCATTGTACGTCTGCTCTATGTTGTCGACCACAACAACCCCGCCCATGCCTGTTGTGAGTCTCTTTATCTTCTTCAGAGCATCGCTGAAGCCACAGGCTCTGCTGACTATGCTCGGCGTCCCCTCCCTTCCGGCCTCAAGTCCCGTGAGAAGGAAGGGCTCGTACTGTGATGGGAAGATGCCTGCAACGCAGCCTGCCATGATCTCGTCCGCCCTCATGTTCAGCCCGCCGTCCTCTGGCCCGACCCATTGCGGATACAGGATCGCGGATACTATGCGGTTTCCCGATACGAGCCTCCAAGGCTCCAGCCCCTTCTCCTGTATCATCTTGTAGAGCCTGTTCTCCTCCCATACGAGAATCTCAGGCGTCAGGTTTATCGGGAAGCCCTGCGGGAGCCTGTCCTTCTGCTTCGGGCCATGCGCCGCTATGAGGAAGCATGCCACCCTGATCTTCTCGGCAAACCTCTGCTTCATAGCTCTGTGTTTGAGCAGGTGATCCTGAAGGACCAGTGCATCCAGGAGCTGTGGATAGCCCTTGTTCTCTATCTCTATCCTAGATATTGTGAATACAGGAATTATGTTCTCAGGATCGATCTTCTCCCCGCCGTAGAGGTTGTAGAGTGTATCCGAGAGGAACTTCTGTATCCTGGCTCTGCAGCGGTTCTTCTTCTCCCAGTCTATGTGATCCTGCTCCACCTCTATCCCGTTTCTTATGACGATTCCCTTGAGATCGTGGAAGAGCATGGCCTCCTTCATCGTGGAGTCGCCGACGAAGGTCACGATATCCGCGTATCTCGCCAGGCCTTCCAGTGCAGCCATCGATACAGGGGTGTTCGGAGGCCAAATCTTCTCATTCCTGGCTATCATCTCCAAAGATCTGTGTCCCGCTGCCCTTCCCGGAACCGTGGCGTGGAGCGTCGCCATCGTGCGAACGGGCTGGCCGAGAGCCTTCAGACGCGCAAGCGCGTAGAAGACACCGAACTCATGGCAGTGGAGCGATATTCTTATCTTCGGAAGCACAGAGCGTGCGAACTCCGACACAGCCCTGTCAGCGTATTTCTCTGCAGGCTCCTCAGCCATCGACTTCAGCACACGCACAAGCTCTGATATCGCATAGGAGAGGCAGAGGTAGTGGTTGTACTCGGGAGCGTTGCTGAGACGCTCGTACTTCAGCGAGTCCAGCCCCACAAGCTTCCATGCCTCCTCCTTTATCGCGTTCGTGAGCGTCATCTCCCTGGCGTCCCTGCGAACTATGCAGCTGTCATAGTAATGCGTATCGAACAGTATGTAGCCGACCGGAACATCATGATACACCGCCTGTCCTGTTACTGATTTGATCCCGAGGGATTCGAGCCGCTCCAGGGCTGTTGTGATCTCGCCGCCCATGCTGAGCGGCTCGAGGCCGGATATGTCTGTAACACGCATCTTCCCCCTGTTCCAGTCTGCTCCCGCTGTGGGGAAGTAGGGGCCGGCGACCAGGATTCGTATGTCGTTCTCGATCTCGCCGCTGCTGATCAGCTTTGCGAGAGTCCTGGCCTCTGCATCTATCACATTCCATATGCCGCCCATCTTGTTCGAGACCGGTCCGGCCTCCTCTCCCGCGATCACTATCCATCTCTGTATCATGATCCCCTCACGGATAGGGTGACAGGCCCGAGACCGCCATCCCATCGTCCGAGATGTCCAGGACCCGTATGCTGTTGGATATCTTCGAGCCCCGCATCTTCATAACATAAATGGAGCGCACGAGGGCGTTTCCGATTCTGTCCCTCCTGAGCATTGTGCACGAATCAGCGCCGTACTCCAGTATCTGGTTCATGCCGAATGCGGTGCCTATCGTTATGACTGACGTGGCCTTTGTTGCTCTCAGGCTCGAGAAGAGATCATCTGCCAGCGACCTTATCTTGAACGGCGCCTGAACCGCGTAGAAGAAGGCCATCAGATCATCTATGAACACCCTCTGAGGGTTCTCCTCCCTCACCTTCCGCTCGACCAGCTTTCTGAAGTTGACGAGAAAATCCACTGGGTCGAGATCTATGCTCTTCTGAAGCCTGAGCACGGGATCTGTGACGTCGACTATGACAAGCTTTTTCTCCTCCTCCAGCTTCCACAGATCCCAGTTGAATGAGGAGTACATCTCCCTCTTGAGGGACTCAGCGCTCTCAGAGGGCGTTATTATCATCCCCTTGTCGCCCATCCTGATGCCCTCATATATGAACTGGGTGGCGAATACCGTCTTTCCCGTACCGGAGCCACCGGTGACCGTATTGACTGTCCCCCTGTTGAATCCGCCATTGACAAGCTCGTCGAAGCCTGGTATGCCGGACCTGACTTTTGTATATTTCTTGGCGCCAATCGCCTCAACATCACGCGTATCCACAGACACTCCTCCTGTACATCTTCAGAGTCTAGAGTACTTAGTTTTTCCGGTATGCGATAAAAATGATAGCAGTCTTTAGAGCTGTGAAGCTGGGGCATCACTGCGCCACTTTTCGGGTTAGATGTCGACGTATTCCTGGTTGAGAAGGTACGTGTTCGCATACCATACCCCATTCGGTCGTGCACTCACATCATTGAAAATCCACCGCACTCAGTCCAGCCGGATTCATGGGATATCTTGCCCATGGCTCTCGAATACAGCAGAATCATTCAGCTATTCGAGTACACAACCCCATTCTCTCCGTTTAGCATTTCCCCTTCCGGATCAGCAGCCTGCTGCGACATTCTCAGTTTGGTTCCTGCAGGGCAGTGCAGCTTAGGCATACTCCCTTGTAGAGAAGACCGATGATGAAGCACGATGATGAAGCTCATCGCATTGCACTCAAAATGAGAGACCCTGTAGTGAGCGATAGACCCAAGAGGGCTGCAGTAGATGAGCTGGAGCATCTCCTTCCGTAGCACCACGATACCATCGCATCGACCCATCACAGAAAGAGCCTGCCGGTGATTGTTATCCGGACCTCCTTCATCTTGCCCTTCTGTATCACATCCACCGCTTTGAGATCTGCAAGGGCTGCGACCTGTCTCGATACAGAGCTTTCAGATATGTTGAGTCGTTTTGCTATATCCATTATGCTCGTTGGCTGGTGTTCCTCCACATCCCTCAGAATCCTGAGAAACCTCTCATCAAGAGATGCCTTGATATTTGGAAGCTCGATCTCCTTGAGCGATCTGTCGATGTCGCTGAAGTTCGTCGCCTTGTAGATCCTGTCGCAGACGCAGAGGCAGGCGATTGTGAATGCCAGAAAGATCTCCCTCGGCCCGCCTGAGAGGTTCACTATGATCCTGCCCTCCGAGTTACGGAGAAGATCTCTGAGGGAGAGCACCATGCCCTCAAAATCACGGTGATCTACCCTGTGAATCTGAAGATCGATGGAGCTGTCGATCTGCAGAGATAGATCCCTGATCGCCTGAACCGCAAGCTCGCCGCGCTTGTCCCTTTCGTCCTCAGGACGCAACAGGACGATTTTGTCGCCTCCCTCTATGCCATACTTCACTATCAGGGAGATCAACTGGGAGGAATCGAAGCCTATGGGGGAGATGTATGTCTTCATCGAATCCAGCTGGAATTTTATGCATAAATGCTTTTTTGTTGCAATTTTTGGATTTTGATGAGTTACGTTTTCAAATTAAAGATACCAATGCAAATATCGACAAGTTTAAATCCTTGAACAGCTAATCCTCCATCAATGCCTCATAAGATAACACTGATAGCAAGACCTGTGGACTCATTTGAGGTGCCATCAAGCGAGGGATATCAGCTCTATTCAGCGCTACTCAACATAATAAGAGAATCAGAGGAAGATCTCGCAGCGTACGCGCACGACTTCCCTCCGAGCAGCCTATCGCTCAGCCCACTGCGAGGCGTCTTCATGCCTGGAGATCGCCCGAGGCACAAGAAGCTCGATCCAGCGCACAGCTACTGGATGAAGATCGGCATAGCTGATTCCAGGGAGGGCGAGCTATTCTCCTCCATAGCGAGACAGCTGGTTCTCCGTGAGAGGAGCATCATGCTGGAGAGGGGCGAGCTGCAGGTCGAGAGTGTCAGCACATCTGCTTCAAGCTTCGAGGAGCTTCTGTGCTCTTCTGATCATGAGGATCTGTGCATAGATATCAGGTTCATCTCGCCCACATGCATAAAGTACAGGAACAGCAGCATCTACGAGATGTTCCCGCACCGTGAGGCCGTCTTCTCATCCCTTCTGTCCAAATGGAACGCATCGTGTCCGGATGGCTTCAGGATGGATATTGAGAGGGATGAGATGGCCAGGTTCATCATCGAGCGGCCGGTATCATATGAGACGCACAGCGCATTGGTTAACACGGTATTCGATCAGAGGAAGGGCCATCACAGGCCGATCCTTAGGCCGGGGTTCACGGGCAGATGCGTCTACACATTCACCGATGATGCGCCCAGAGATGTGAGAAATGGAATAGTTGCTCTCTCGAGATTCGCTGAGTTCAGCGGCATTGGAAGCGCTGTTGCAAGGGGATGCGGAGCCGTCGAGGTGCGCATCTGCAGATCTGATGAAATCCACAGAGGCGGATAGATAGCTCTTTTGGAAAACCCGAACGGGATCGCATCACTCGACCGCCTGCAGGATATCGCTCTCTTTCGCCGAGCTGTGATCTGCGTTGGCGGTTTTTGAAGCACCTGCTGTTCAGGTTCTGCACCTTTTTAGAAAGCCCTGACCGGATAGATCAGGGCCTAAATGAGGTGGTGGATACATGAGCAGAAATGCTGAGCTTGCTTTGGGTATTGTGGGAGGGCTGTTCGGAATACTGACCGGAATAATCGTCATGTTCATAGGAGGTATCGGCGGCGCGGTCGGCGCAGAGGGCGCTGAGACCGTGACCGTGCTGGGATTCGGCGCCATACTCTTCGGCATAACGGGCATCGTGGGTGGCGCGCTAGTGACGCACAACCACAGAGCAGGAGGGGCGCTGATGCTTCTCAGCGGCATACTCGGCTTCGTGACAACATCCGCTTTCTGGATAATAGCGGGCCTCATACTGATCGCCGGTGGAATACTGGCGCTGAGATCTCATCCCACCTCGGACCAGAGCAGCATGAGGGCGGCCGGCTGAGTGCCGCCGCAGATCTTCTACTGTTCTCTGGAAGATTGCGGATCGATTCATCCGGGTGAATTGGAGGGTTGCCAGAGGATGGTGGGAAAGAGACTTCACCGATCCCGAGGACTCGGGCTCGATCCAGATCTCCGCCAGCACGGAGATGAGCCAAGTGCATTTGTTTCAGAGGACATCTCCAGCTGTACCGGCGATCAACTGCAATAGTTCATCCGCCGGCACTCTCATGCGACTCATCTGTGGGCGGTGGCTACTGACACGTTCTTTCAAATCACTCCCTTCGTGCTCAGAACCCCGGGCGATCCCGGCTCCACGGCGTTGCGGATCGCGAGCCCGAGCGCCTTGAATATGCTCTCCGCGATGTGGTGGTCGTTCTCCCCCTCGAACCTGAGGTGCAGCGTCAGCCTTCCGCGGTCGGTGATGCCCTTCAGCACCGCATTTATATCGAATGTGTTCAGGTCCCCGATCCTCTCCCCGTGAAATGATCCTTTCACCACCAGGTACGCCCTCCCGCCTAGATCCACGAACACCTCTGCAAGCGCATCATCCATCGGGATGGCTGCGAACCCGTATCTTCTTATCCCGCTCCTCTCGCCCAGAGCCTGGTCAAGAGATGCTCCAACAGCCGCTCCCAGGAGCGAATACCTGTAAAGGGTGTTTCCGCCAGCGGATGCTCTGATGTCGATCGACCCCAGCTTGGCCATCGAATGAAGCATGTGGTCCATGAATCCCGAGCATGTGGATGCGTTCGCGGCTCCGCTGCCATCCAGGTTCACCTCGGCGGTCGCAAACGCACCCATCTCGCTGATCTCAGATCTGCCTGTGCGCATGATAGCTCCTTTGGGTCTGGTATCTGTGCAATGTGACTTCCTCTCCGGCCTGAAGACCGGAATCTGCGCCCTGTTAAATCTCTATCACAGCCAGCCCTTGCTCTTCCAGTACTCGTACTCGTGCGTCCAGACGTCCCTGTTCATGCTCACGAGAGCTTTAAACCTGGATTTCATCTCATCGTGAACCCTATCCTGCTCAGGGTAGCGTCTCCCCTCTCTGATAGCACGCACCAGGTCCACTCCGAGATCGCGCGCCCTCTTCTCAGCATCCTCCATCGATCCCGGGATGGCCGGTGCCCCTCCTGCACCACCAACATAGGACGCCCCGAATCCCACGATTATCCTGCTCAGGTAATCCAGGACCTCATCGTATGCCTGGCCGCCGGCAGTGGCCACAGCGCATCCGTACTTGCCCAGGAGAAGCTGGCAGTGGACCGCGTCTGCCATCCTGTCTATGAGCGTCTTGAGCTGGGCTGTCACGCTCCTGAAGTAATTCGGGGAGCCTATGACAAAGCCATCGCATTCGAGGAGTTTCTTGTACACCTGATTGAAGTCATCCCTGTGCGTGCACTCGCCCTTTGCATAGCAGACTCCGCACGCGTTGCAGTACTCTATTCTCAGCCTGCACACATCCACCAGCTCGACCTCAGCTCCTTCTGATCTGGCGCCATCAAGCGCCGACCTGACGAGCCTCAGGGTCTGGCTCCTCTCCCCTCTGGGGCTGGAGTTTATGCCGAGTACCTTCATTCACATCACCCGGAGATACAGGCAGAACTCTGTATCGCAGACGAATGTAACCGACAGGCATATCAACTTTTGGCACGATCTGCAATAGCTGAGAGAACTGCGCACGCATTTCTGGCGCAGCTTACCGCATGGTGCAGAGGCCGTCTAGGAAATTCGCATCTCAGCTGATGCGGCTCAGAATTACCAAAACACGCTGCACACTCCAGCTCCGGATGGTGGGACATGTTCGCACTGCTGCTGCTCTGGATCGCGCTTGTGAGCTCATTCACGATCATGGGGTCGTGGTATGCCCGCAGGTTCGGTCGCTCTGACATGCTCATGGGCATCTATGTGGCGTTCGGCATCTTCTCGAACATAGCTGCAGCCAAGACCGCTGCTTTCGATCTCGTTGTGGGAACGTTCTACGCACCTGCTGTTGTGATAGTATTCAGCGTGACGTTTCTCCTCACGGATGTGGTGAACGAGAGGTTCGGTCTCCAGGAGACCAGAAGGATGATCGGCATAGCGTTTCTATCCCAGATAATGATCTCCCTCTTCTCATGGCTGGTGGTGGAGCTTCCACCAGCGCCGTTCTTTCACCAGCAGGATGCGATCGAGATGCTTCTGGGGCAGGTGCCCAGGATTGTCCTGGCCTCCTGGGTCGCCTTCATGGTGAGCGAGAACCTCGACGCAGTGGTTTTTGCATGGTTCAAGTCCAAGACGAGGGGTCGTCATCTCTGGGCGAGGAATGCGTTTAGCTCCATCCCGGCAATGCTGATCGACTCAACGCTCTTCATAACAATCGCATTCTACGGGGTAATGCCTGTGGTTCCCCTCATAATAGGAATCACGATAACCAAATGGCTAGTGGCCCTGATCGATGTACCATTCATGTACCTGAACAGATGGATTCTCTACAGAGGCCAGCCCACAAAATAATTCCTTACGTCCTCATGAAAAATCATTGTTACTGAACACTACCAGTTTTTTTCTTCACCACGAAATCGATGACGACGTTGTAGATCCTGGGTGCATAGCTTCTTACGATGCCTCTGTAAAGGTGAGCTGCCTCGCACCCGAGCTCCCTTGCTTTATCCTCTATGATCCTGACATCCCTGTACAGGTCATCCTCCGGGGCGAATGTGTAGTAGTGCACCACGCCCCCACTCTTCGCGGTGCGTATTGCCTCTTTGAGGAAGATCGACGCAGAGTGCGGCAGGTTCATCACGACATGATCTGCCTGACCCGCGAGGTCCTCCGTGAGAGCGGCAGCGTCACCCTCGCGTATCTCAACATCCAGACGGTTCATCCTCGCGTTCTCCCTGAGAAGCTTTACTGCGTAGGGATTCTTGTCGATCGCGATCACCCTGGCACCCCGCTTTGCAATGAGAAGCGAGAAGGGGCCCACTCCTGCGAACATATCCACCACAAGATCGCCGGGGCGGACCTGCTCTGCAACCCTGAGCCGCTCGGTGCTGAGCCTCGGCGAGAAGTATGCGCGCTCTAGATCGATCTTGTATCGGATGCCGTGCTCTCTGTGGACTGTGATGGTCTTCATCTCTCCTGCAACGTATCTGTACCTGCGGAGCCTGAACTCGCCCTCAACATCTGATATGGGAGTGAGAACAGTCCGGATTCCCCTGTGCACAGCCATGATCGCATCCGCGACCCTCTCAGGCTCATCGTCCTCGACCACTGCTATATCTCCGATGGTCTCGAAGCTCGCTTTTCTGCCCAGTATCTCCTGGACGGTGATCCTTCTCCGGTCCTCCTCGAACTCCATGCGGACGATCTCAGCATCTGCGATATCCCTCAGCGCATCAGGGTCGATGCTCTCAAGAACTGGAATGTATATGTGAGACCCGTCTGATCGGATGCGCTTTCTCCTGTCTAGGACGCCCCTCTCTATGAGAATCCTCCGTATCCGCTCCCCCATCGAGCGCGGCGCCTTCAGTCCAGGTGTGAGCTCAGACATCTTAACACGCTGCCCTTGGAGTTTCGTGACTTACCACTGGCTGAACTTGCAGTACTCAGATATTCGAGTTGCTTCAAAGACCTGTGTTAATGGGATCTCCTGAACATCTGAGCGTGAAGCCCTCGACGTCATTCGACATGGTCGAAGCCTCTCTACGTGGCCGGGAGTATTTGAAGCGCAGAAAGCTCCGGTATTCAGGCCGAAGAGTAAGTCACAGCTTTGCCAAAAGGCTAATATCTTCTCGAATAATAGACTTTTCCGCCCAGAAGATGAAGTGGAGATTCGGAGACCGGTAAAATTGAGAATCGGCAGGCTTGTTGCTATCGATTTATTGAGATTTCTTGAGGAAGACCTAGGCGAGTGGGACGACTCAACCGGCATGGTTCCAGATCTGGATGTGGATGCTGCGATAATCTCAAAGGAAGATTGCATACTCGCCGGCCTCGAGGAGGTTTCAGTGCTCTTCGAGTACCTTGATGTGAATGCGGATCCTCTCTTCGATGACGGGGAGTACGCGACCGCTGGAGCTGAGGTCATGGCTCTCCACGGCAGCGCCCGGAACATCCTGAGGGGGGAGAGGGTGGCTCTGAACATCCTGGGCAGGATGAGCGGCATAGCGACTCTGACAAGAGAGTGCGTGCTCCGGGCGCAGAAGGTGAGGGTGGCCTGCACGCGAAAGACCACGCCAGGATTCAGGTACTTCGAGAAGAAGGCTGTCCTGATTGGAGGAGGTGATACGCACAGGTTCAACCTCTCAGGAGCTCTCATGATAAAGGACAACCACATAGCGGTAATGGGCCTCGAGAATGCGATAAAGGAGGCGAGGAGGCACGCCAGCTTCACCAAGAAGATCGAGGTTGAGGTGGAGGATCTGGATACGATGGTGAGAGCTGCAGAGCTCGGAGCTGACATCATAATGTTTGACAACATGGATCCTGAGGATATAAAGAGGGGCGTTGCGATGCTCAATGAGATGGGTGTGAGATCGAGAGTAGTGCTCGAGGCATCAGGAGGAATTAACCCGGGCAACCTCGAGGCATATGCGTCAACAGGCGTGGATGTGATATCGATGGGGGCCCTCACACGCAGTGCAAGGTGGATAGACTTCAGCATGGAGGTCCGTAAGGGATGAAGAGCGGTGAGCGCATATGCGATACATCTTTCTGCTTCTCCTTCTCATAGCGCATACGTCTCTGGCGGCAGGGGCTAACGAGGACCAGAGCGTGAGCTTCCAGGAGTTCACCCTGAGCATCGGAGACCGCGTGGAGATCGGCGATTACAGGGCCGAGCTTGTCGATATACAGTCACTTAAGGATGGGCTTGTTGTTCTGCGTGTCACCCAGGGCAGCAAGTTCGAAGAGCAGAGGGTCGTGATAGAGGGCAGCCGGAACAGCTTCAACGGCGGCGCGGAGGAAGGGGGACTGACTCTCACAATAACAGACATATTCGATGAGGAATCGGCCAAGCTCAGGGTCGAGTACAGGGAGAGCCTGGGTACGCCGAGGAAGAGAGCTGCTGAAAAGCGGGAGCCGAGGGCAGCTCCGAATCTGGTCATAGAGAAGAGCTTCGATAAGAGCACCGTGAACTACGGGGAGGAGGTCAAGGTAACGGTAACGGTGAGAAACGTCGGGACCGAGGCTGCCAGGAGTGTGGAGGTTTACGATATACCGCCGCTGGCGGAGTTCGCATACATAGCAGGGTATCCGCCGAAGATAAAGAGCGAGCTCGGGCCGGGGGAGACCGATTCCGCGGTATATGTCATGCGCGCAGTGAAGGAGGGTCTCGTCAAGGTTCCCCAGATAGAGGTCAGGTACAAGGACGCAAAGGACAGGATCAAGACGAACACCACGGAGCCTTTTGAGCTAATAGTGGCGCCCCCAAAGAGGCCAAATCTAGTTGCGAGGATAAACGTCACGAATGTCACATCCGGAGAGACAGCTCCGATCGAGATAAGCATAGAGAACGCCGGCCAGGCGACCGCAACGATGGTGGAGGTCAGGTCTGAGGTGAAGCCGCCGGAGGGGCTTACATGCACCGGTCTGGATCAGCTGATCCCGGAGATACCCCCTGGAAGCGCGAAGAGCTACAGAGCGGAGATGAGGGGGGAGAGAAGCGGCAACTACACCATCGCCCTGACCGTGAGCTACCGCAGCGGTGAGACCATGTCGCTCACCAGGACCTCTGCAAGCGTGAGTGTCCTCGAACGAGAGTATAAATATCTGTATTACCTACTCGTTCTACCATTGATGATAGTGGGGTTATGGGTGTACAAAAGATACAAGGAATATAAATACTAACAGTTATAGTAATCATATGAATGGTGCTGCTGGAATGAAAATAAGTGCATTTAAAAGCCCAGGAACGGGTTCGAGATCATGTTGAACGTACTCATGTTGGGTGTCGGCCAGTGCGGCAACCGGATACTGGATGCTGTGAACAGGCAGGCCTTCGGTGGCTCCAGGCTGGCGAAGTACTACTCCAAGCAGAGGTTTCCGAGCCGGGTTGAGACGATAGCCATCAACACCGCCATAAACGATCTCAAGGAGCTCAAGTTCACCGCCGCAAAGGACAGGCTCCATGTGCCAAACCTGCATGGTGTTGGCGCGAACAGGAACAAGGGCAAGCAGGGCTTCTGGGAGAACCAGGAGATGATCCTGGAGGAGATCGAGAAGCGGGGCGATTTTGATCTGATATTCGTGATGACCTCGGTCTCCGGTGGCACAGGATCGTCATTCTCCCCCCTCATGATTCACGAGCTCAAGAAGAGGTACAAGAACGCCACGATAGTGCCGATCGCTGTTCTTCCCTTCCGGGAGGAGGGCACTATTTACCTGCAGAACGCAGCCTTCTGCCTTAGAGAGATGATAGAGGTCGAGGCAGACGGCATGATACTCGTGGACAACCAGTACCTCAAGAGGTTCAGCGGCGATATCGCATCCGCTTACGATAAGATCAACACAATGGTGGCCCAGAGGCTTCTCTTCCTGATAGAAGCTCTGGACAGCGAGATGCTGTCAGTCACAGACCTCGGCGACTTCAAGACCGTGATGAGCGGTGGCCTGCGGATGGGCACACTCGGATACTACCAGGCGGACAAGAAGAGCCCATCGGTGAGGGCGGCGATAAAGAACAGCCTGCGCGAGGTCGGTCTTCTCTATCCTGCCAACGTCGACGCTGGAGAGGCTGGCAGGGCCATGATAGTGATACAGGGCTCCAGAGAGTATCTGGATGTTGATGAGATAACAAAAGAGATCGAGTCGCTGACAGAGACCATAGGCCATGTCTTCAAGGGCATAGTGATAAAGAAGGGCGAGCCGAGGGTGCTCTCTGTTCTCTCACTTGAGAGGGCGCCCGGCCTGGTGGAGCTGTACGAAAAGGCGAAGTGGGCCATTCAGGAGGAGCGCGAGCGGAAGGACAGGGCGAGAAGCGAGCTGTACGAGGCGTTCGAGCAGATAAACGATCTCGAGGAGATCTACTGATCTGCCATCCGGGAGATGCGATTTATATACTCCCGGGCATCAAACTTTCTTCTCATCCCCTCATAGCTCATGTATCTTATCTTCCCGAATACAGGCCTCTCCTTGAACGGCCTGTCATGGAGACCCCCAATGCTCCATCCGCAGCCGGCATAGCCGTTCGGGTCGCGGCCGTCGAGCTCGTATCTGTCGTTGAGGCGTATCGCAGTAATGAGCGCATCCTCTGGAGACTCCGACCACTCCAGAATCTTCTTCGCCCAGTACATTCTGAGGTACCCGTGCATCTTCCCTTTTATAAGCATCTCAAGCTGGGCTGCGTTCCAGAGATCATCATGCGTCTTCGCGCCCTCCAGCTCATCATAAGAGTATATGTAATCTCGCCTGTCGTTTCTGTGGTCCTCTAGAGTCCTGCGCGCCCATTCAGGCATTCCCTCCATGGAGTCGTAATGCTCGTTGTGGTAACAGAAGTTGTCCGAGAGCTCCCTGCGCACGATCAGCTCATCGAGAAACTCCGTGTAATCCCCCAGGGCCATGATGTTCAGGGCAACCCTCTGAGCTGACAGCTGGCCGAGGTGGAGATACGGGGAGAGGCCGGACTGGGCATCTCTTGCCGGATCGTTGCGATGCGATGCGTACCACTCCAGGCCCTCTGTGATGAAGCGCTCAAGCTGCTCGGCTGCGGCCCGCTCGCCGGAGCGGATCCTGCAGCCCGAAGCCTTCTGGGTGCCCGGATCGGGCCATCTGTTCTCCACGCTCTCCCTCCAGGGCCTCAGTGGTGGACTGGGACCCGGGAACTCCTCCATGAACTCTGAGAGATGCTTTTTTAGCTTCAACCTGAACGTGTGTGCGGACCACTCCTGCTTCTGCGACGCAATCCAGCACGGGACTATGTTGTGCGCGTCCACCTCGTGGAACGGTATTTCTACGCGATCTGCAACCATCGACTTCCAGGTTCGCGAGATCCTGAGCGGGCTGAAGTCAGCAACCAGCATCCCTGCTCCGGAATCGTCGATGAGATCCGGCATCACATCTCCAGGATCTCCGTATGCGAGCATGAACGCGATACCAAGGCTCGAAAGACGCTGCTCAAGCTCTCTCAATCCATCAAGCATGAATCTGTAGGAGCGATCTCCTGTTCCTGCCTCCAGAAACCTCGGCGTCAGGCAGAAGACGACAGCCAGGGACTCGTTCAGCTTTCTGGCGATCTCAAGAGCGTACAGCAGAGCCCAGTTGTCGTTGACGCGCTGGTCGCGGCTCATCCAGTAGATCACAGGCCCGCGAGCCTCGCCGCTGCGAATCGCTCTGATCCTCCCAGGATTTACGTGCATGGCCGATAACTGTTAAATATTATGATTCGTTACTGATTATTTTGTCTTACGGTTGCTTGTAAGACGACTGCTGGGAGGGAAGAGATCGCGCACTCATTGAGCTGATGCATCTCCGTTTACGATGCGTCTCGGGCGGTGATATGTCATGTGAATCTCTCCGCCATGGCAGTCCAGCTATCAAAAGCCCCGAGGTGTTGGGTTTGGCAGATAATATCTATGTGGTCGGGCATAAGAGTCCGGATACAGATTCCGTGACCTCCGCGATAACATACGCGAATCTGAAGAACCAGCTTGGAATGAAGGATGTCGTCCCCGCAGCCGCAGGGGAGATCAACAACGAGACAAAGTATGTGCTTGAGCACTTCAAGATAGCTCCGCCTGTTGTGCTGAAGGACGCGACCGATAAGAAGGTGATCCTGGTCGATCACAACGAGGTGGGCCAGGCTGTGGACAACATCATGAAGGCTGACATACAGGAGATCATCGATCACCACAAGATAGGGGACATACAGACCGGCAAGCCGATATTCTTCCACAACGAGCCTGTGGGCGCGACCGGAACGATCATCGCCAGCATGTACGAGCTGAACGGGGTCAAGATATCAAAGGAGATGGCAGGCCTCATGATGGCCGCGATTCTGAGCGATACGGTTCTCTTCAAGTCACCGACATGCACCGACAAGGACAAGGCGACAGTGGAGAAGCTCTCTAAGATCTGTGGAGAGGATCCGCAGAAGTTCGGCATGGAGATGCTCAAGGCGAAGAGCGATATAAAGTCGAAGACAGCGAAGGACATAGTCTTCGGCGACTTCAAGAAGTTCGACTTCAGCGGTGTCAAGGCTGGCGTCGGCCAGATCGAGGTCATGGATCTCGCGGATCTCGCCCCGAAGCGGGAGGAGATCCTTGCGGAGATGAGAAAGACCCTGGAGTCTGAGAAGCTCGATATGGTTGTTCTGATGCTCACAGACGTCATCAAGGAGGCATCAGATCTCCTCTTCGTCGGCACAGATGCCGCAAAAGCGGGATTCGAGAAGGCGTTCGGCGGAAAGGTCGTCAACAACTCCATCTACAAGGAGAAGGTGCTCTCGAGAAAGAAGCAGGTCATCCCGCCGCTCGAGTCAGCATTCAAGAAGTGAGAGCCCCTTTTATCTTTTTACTTTCAGGATGTGTGCCTGTCTCATCGGGCGTCGCATCATCGGGCTTTGTGAGATCACCATTGAGGCATGTTCCAGTTGTTCCATCCAGCTGGGCGTCTTTCAGCGCTACGGCCTAGCCCTGTGATCCAGGACACGAAGACCCGCATCCCAATGAAGGCCAGACCTGATCGAGATCTCCAACGAGTCAGGCCCTCAGCGATCTGAGCCTGCGGACGCTGCTGAGATCTGCAAAATCCCTCACAGATCCCCTCTGGTCCTGCTGAGCTTCTCCATGAGCTTTCTTATCGATCCCGGGACCCTGGAGTCTGTCTTGCCGATCTCAGCAGCGGTGTTTATGGTCGCCTTCACAGCTCTGCCCATGCCCCTCATCATGGTCAGCGCGATCTCAGGATCTATGCCATACTGCTCTATGTACTGCCCTCTGGTCAGCCGCATACCTCCACCGGTGATGTATATCGGGTCTCCTATGACAGGGGTGATCTTTCCTGCAGGCAGCCTCCACTGAAAATCATCCGGCTCCGAGCACTCGAGCCAGTCCTCATTATCATTGACGCCCTGCTCAAGCTGCTGTGTATCGAGAAGGTTTACAGAACCGCAGTGATGACATATGAGCTTCTTTATCATTATCAAATCACCTACACTATATTATTTCTGTATTGAAAGCATGTATATATAACTTATGTTTTATATCTATAGTATTTCTCTCCACTATCCTGTATCCAATATATACTTTTTTTCCTCACATCACTTATTCCCATCACTCCTCCGGCTGCTCAGGATTATGTGCTCGCGCATGTACTTTATCGCCTTCTCAGGATCCACTCCGAACAGCTCTATGAACTCCTCCCTCTTATGGAGGTTGTTCAGCATATCGATATAATACACATTTCCATCTGAAAGCTCCTTCTTCGCTGTAGGTGCTCTCCACTCCCTTCCGGCAGGCGGGAGGCACTCCACCCAGCCCTTCCCGAGATCGACCTTCTTCGTCCTCTTCACATCGATCTCAGCACCACAGCAACCGCAGATATATCTTTTCCCGAACATATCTAACACCTATTTTTTATATTGCTGATACTGGCTTATAGACTTTTTGGATGAAGTTTATCTATTATAATTATGTTATTTTGTTTCTGAGGTGCAGAGCTGAACAGCCGCTCTGGCTGTTTGATGCAAGGTGGTGTGGCAATCAGGCACTGACAGCGCGACCTGGAAGGCGATCATATGATAACCTGCCTGTAGCGACACTGGTCATGCTACACGCGCCTGAAAAATGAACATGTGCTTCCAGCAGCCTGCCTCAATGACATCCAAGCTGCTGAACACATAAGAGCGATTGCAGCTTTTGGTACTACAGCCCCTGCATCTCAGCAGATGCTCTTCCATATTTTGTCGCCGACGTGATGGATCGACTCAACAGCCTTCCCCTCACCCTTCATATCCGGACCGGCCCGGAGCGCCCTCCCCACAGCAAGCGGCTTCCTGTGCCGCTCTTCCACGACAACGACGAGATCTCCGGCTTCGATCTCGGGATCTGCATGCACTATCCCAGGGCCCATCACATCAGCGCCGTTTGCTATGAATCTCACAGCACCCGAATCCACCACCACTGTTCTTCCCTTTGGGGACAGCTCGATTGCTCCCAGGACTGTGAAGAACGGCTCTCCGTTTATTATCATCAAAAGAGGTTTACCGTTAACGATTATGATCTCGAAACCCTCGTCGGTCTCGGCGAGCTCCATCGAGGCTCTTCTCAGAAGATCGGGATCCTCGATCTGATCCCCGATTGCGCTCAGTATTCTTTTGACCTCGCTGCCCTTCAGGTGGTGCCTGGATTTGATCCTCATGGTCACCACTTTTTCCCGACAAATTTAAATATGCAACGAGACAGTCACGTGCAGATAAGCATTTTGCTGGTACATCAGCGTGGAGAGGAGTTGATGGCTCAGAGGCCGCTTGATATTTTGAATGAATCGCTAAATTCGCCCGTGATAGTGAAGCTCAAGGATGGAAGGGCGTTTCGCGGAGAGCTCCAGGGCTATGACATACACATGAACCTTGTCCTGGAGAACACAGAGGAGATCGCGGAGGGCACAGCACGCAAGATCGGCGCTGTGATAGTTCGTGGGGACAATGTCGTCTACATATCGCCATGAGGTGGACTAGATGAGCAAAGGCACGCCCTCTATGGGCAAATGTCACAAAAGGACGCATGTAAGGTGCAGGAGATGCGGCAAGCTCTCATACAACTTCAACAGAAAGACATGCGTCGCGTGCGGTTTCGGCAGATCGAAGAGGCTCAGAAGTTACAAGTGGATGCGTAAGGCTGGATACTGAGATATGCGAGATGCATGCGGGGTCGTCGGGATCTCGTTGGGGGACACGAACAAAAGCGTGGCTAAGAGGATCTACTATGCCCTGCATGCATTGCAGCACCGCGGCCAGGAGGCTGCCGGCATCTGCGTGCATGATGGAAAATCCATCCACTCCTACCGTGGGCTGGGGCTGGTCACAGAAGTCTTCACCACTGCCCAGATCGAACTTCTTCGGGGGCCCGTTGGGATCGGTCATGTCCGCTATCCCACATCAGGCGCGCACACGCTGGAGAACAGCCAGCCGATACTTGTTAAATACAGGGACACGACCATCGCAATAGCACACAACGGCAACCTTGTGAACTCAGGGGAGCTGAGATCTGAGCTCGAGGGCGCTGGTGATATCTTTTCCACAACATCAGACACAGAGGTAATAGCCCATCTTCTTGTGAAGGAGATTCAGCGATACGATCTCGCGGATGCAATGAGAGCTGTCATGCGCAGGCTCGTCGGCTCCTATTCTCTGGCGATCATGTGCAACGACACCGTTATCGGACTCAGGGATCCGCTCGGGATAAAGCCGCTCTGCATCGGGGCGCTTGATGATGGATTCATGGTGGCATCTGAGAGCGTTGCCATAGACGCGCTGAACGGCAGGCTCATTAGAGACGTCGCGCCCGGAGAGATGGTCGTTCTGAAAGATGGCGGGATGAAGTGCATAAGGCTCGTGAACTCTCCAAAACCTGCGCACTGCATATTCGAGTACATCTACTTCGCGAGGCCCGACAGCATCATGGATACGAAGCTCATCTACGATGTCAGGGTGAACATAGGCTGTATTCTCGCGGATGAGCATCCGGCAGATGCGGATATCGTCTCCCCGATTCCCGACTCCGGGATCACCATGGCTGTGGGATACCACCAGCGCTCCGGTATACGGTACAAGGAGTGCCTCATGAAGAACCGCTACGTGGGGAGGACGTTCATCATGCCGGATCAATCCATGAGGGAGGCAGCGGTGCGCATGAAGATGAACACCATCAGGCCGAACATCGAGGGGCAGCGCATCGTTCTTGTGGACGACAGCATAGTCAGAGGCACCACGAGCCGCAGGATCGTGAAGATGGTGAAGGATGCTGGAGCGCGGAAGGTCCACGTGAGAATAGGAAGCCCGCCGATAATAGCGCCCTGCTATCTCGGAATCGATATGGCGACAAGGGATGAGCTCATAGCAGCGCACAAGACCGTGGCAGGAGTCGAGACCGTCATAGATGCTGACTCTCTGGGATATGTGAGCCTGGAAGGGCTGATAAAGGCTATCGGCCTCCCGGAGGACCACTTCTGCACCGGCTGCCTAACGGGGATATACCCTTTAGAAATACCCGGTGAGAAGTGTGTGATCTCACAGAGGCGGCTGACCGACTTTCCACCCAGAGATGAAGAACAGGATGATGCGGAGGAGGGGGATGACGAAGCTGAGGCGAATGAGGAGGCATGATCCGGGTATTCGCCTGCGTGCTTTTGGAGCGCCCTCGCAGAAAAACGCTCATGACACAACGCCACCCATGTGGGTGAAAATGGTCCAAGGGCTATTTTAATACCAATAATCAGACGTGAGTGTTTTCCAGCCCTGAAGCGGTCTCAGAGCTGCAATCCATTAAGTGGTCCCATACCGCCTCTGCGAGCACAAATGCGATCTACGAGCCTGTGGCCGTTTTGAGAATGTTACATGATTCTGGACCGAGTATGGCAGCTCCAGATAGGACAGCATGCCGCATAATTGAGTCTCACTGCATCTCTAACCCCTGTACTCGCCTCCCACGATCTCCCTGATCCTGGCAGCCGTCTTCGGGCCGACTTTCTCCACGGCCATCAGCTCCTCCTCGGTGGCTGTCATGATCCTCTCCACAGATCCGAAGTGGCGCAGGAGACTGCGCGCCACCGACGGCCCGACGCCGGGAAGCGCTGATACGAGATACTCCTGCTGCTCCTTCAGCGTTCTGGATGTCTTCCTGCCGTGCGGCTTCACATCCCTGTAGCCGGCCTCATGCTCCCTTCTCGCCATCAGCGAGATCAGAGCTGCGCTCTCCTCAATGCTCGCAGTCGGCACGATCGGTACTCCGAAATCCACCGCTATTGTGGCAAGAATTCCCCTGACAGCATTCGGATGAACCTGCCTTGCATAGAGATTCTGGCCCTCTATGATCAGCAGCGGTCGGTCGTATGTCCTTGCAAGATCTCCTATCTGCCGGAAGAGATCACGCTCAGGATCCACGATCGAATCGATGAGATCGTCCGCTGTTTTGCGCTCTATTCCGAGCCGCTCGGATAGTACGTAATCTCCGACCTCAAGAGACCTCAGAACTGTTCTCAGCCCGGACCTCTCGAGCAGCCTGGCCATATCCCGCTCGCGTGGATCGACGATCACGAGGGGCACATCCTCATCAGGCTCGCAGATCTCGGTGATGCAGATCTGCCTCGATGATTTCGCTACTGAGGATGCAGCGGAGTCAACAGGCAGGGGCTCTGCCATGCCCTGCAGCTGCCTCCTCATGGTCTTCTCCTTCCGGTCGCTTATCCAGTAGTATGCCTCGTCCCTTGTCCCCTTCGCGATCAGCACAACGACCCTGCCGGCCCTCGCGCGCCCTGTCCTGCCCTTCCGCTGTATGCTTCTTATCTCAGATGGCACCGGCTCGTAGAACATGACCATATCCGTGGACGGTATGTCTATGCCCTCCTCTCCGACAGAGGTCGCTATGAGAACATTGTACTCTCCTGCTCTGAACTTCTCCAGTATCTCAGACTGCCTTTTCTGGCTCAGGCCCTCATCGTTCTCCCTGCTCGTCTGGCCGACGAAACGAACGGGTCTCACAGCATCCGAGGCGTTTGACTGAAGGAACCTGAGAAGCGCTGTCGCTGTGTCGCGGTAGTTTGTGAACACGATTATCCTCGACTCCGGAGCTTCCTCGAGCTGATCCTCTATGATCTCGAGTGCCCTGCTGAGCTTCGGGTGCTCCAGATCCATATCCTCCAGCATTGAGAGGACATGCTGTATCCTGGGATCCTCCATGAGCCTGCGCGAAGCCTTCGATCCGCCCCTCGATCTCGCCTCCTGCCCAAGCCGCTCCAGGTACTGCCTCAGAGCGCTCACGCCCTGGGTCTCAGCGAGCTCGACCGCGTGCTTGAGCTTGAGGATCTCAGCGAGCAGGGAGATTCCCCTGAAGATGTTCTGGTTCGGACCACGTGCGAGCTCGCTGCTGAACCGCTTCTGCAGGTCGAGCAGCTCGCCCTTCGATGTCCTGGGATCTATCCTGCACATCCCCAGGCTGTTGATCTCCTCCATCCTCTCGCTCACCAGGCCGTCTATAACACCCCGTATCTTCTGGAGCTGCTCCGGCACCTCCACCTTTATCCACTCTATCTCCCTGTGATGGACGAATGGGGCGACATCGGGATCGCTCTCGCTCTTCGTCTCGATGCTCTCTATTCCCAGGTTGGAGCAGATCTCGGCTACCCTCTCCGCCTCGCTCCCAGGGCTAGCTGTCATTCCCAGGACAAGCGG
Organism: Methanothrix sp.; assembly: GCF_030055635.1. Lineage (NCBI taxonomy): Archaea > Methanobacteriati > Methanobacteriota > Methanomicrobia > Methanotrichales > Methanotrichaceae > Methanothrix > Methanothrix sp. The sequence goes on from NZ_JASFYM010000018.1 coordinate 41,445, forward strand.
ATCCCTGGCCTCTCTCCTGTAGCGGTCTGCTATGTAGACGTAGGCGTAGTTTCCCGTAGCCCTGTGTGCCTCATCGAATATAACAAGCGACACATCCCTGAGGTCCATCCTGCCTGATAGGAGATCGTTCTCCACAACCTGAGGGGTCGAGACCACGATCCTGGTGCTCCTCCATATCTCAGCCCTGCTCTCAGGATCAGTCTCTCCTGTCACAGATGCGACGTAATCCGGAGCGGTGAGAACCCTCCGGAGAAACGCTGCATGCTGCTCCACAAGTGGACGCGTTGGCGCCAGGAAGAGCACCCTGCCCCTCTCGAGGCGGGCGAGCAGGACCATCAGCGCAACGATCGTCTTCCCCAGACCGGTCGGCATAACAACCAGAGTCGATCTGCGCAGCGCCCTGGCGGCCAGATCTATCTGAAAGAGCCGCTTCTCCACGGTCTCTGGCTTGAGGAGCGGATGGACCAGGTAGGACATAAGCCCTCAGTGGGCATGTGACGATATCTTTTTTTTGGAGCATTCCCTGAGGATCTCCTGAATGGATAGAAAAGCAGCAGGGCGCAAAACCCGGTCTTAATGCCTTGGAGAGTAGATCACAGCAGCTCGCCTGCGACACTCGAATCGCGCTGACCGGAATCTATATTTGATCTCCGCTGCATGGAGCGCAGCATGAGAAAACTGACAGTGTTGCTCATGCTTGTCATTCTCCTTGATGCATCTGCGGCTCAGAACACACCCCAGGAGCTTGTTGATAACGCAAAGGCGCTTTTTGCTGCGAGGGATTACAATCAGGCCCTGAACCTCACAGAGACTGCACTAAGAATGAACGGCGGCCTCGAGCAGGCTTGGCTTCTCCGGGGGAAGATACTGCTCACAAGAGGTATGCTGAGAGAGGCATACCAGAGCTTTGACAGGGCCACTCAGCTCGACGTCTCTGATGCAGAGGCATGGAACTTCAAGGGTATCGTGCTGGTAGCAATGAAGAGGTACAACGATTCGCTTCAGTGCTTTGACGCCGCAATCCAGGCAGATCCCATGAACTACGAGGCCTGGAGCAACAAGGGCAACACGCTTATCAGCATGGGAAGGCTCGATGATGCCATCTCAGCATTCGATAGATCTATAATCGTAAATCAGACCTACGCCGGCGCCTGGATAGGCAAAGGTATTGCCCTCTACTACCAGGAGAGGTACCACGAGGCCCTGGCGATGTATGAGAGGGCTCTCCAGCTGGATCCTGGCAACCCAACCGCCCTGCGCAACAAGGGTCTTGCACTGAAAAAGCTCGGCATGAATAAAGAGGCTGAGGAGGCATTCAGAGCCGCGGAGCTGAACCAGAGGAGATGATATGACGTGAACATCAGCGACTGATATTGTTGTATCTGCAACGAGTCGCCAACTGCTCCGGCCTGAAGACCGGAGTTTGCGCCCTGTTTATTCTCTATCACCAGCTCGATCTCTCAGCGCCTACGACTGCTCGAGATTCCCATGCTCGCCGAGAGCCGGCCTCGCGTATGAGGCGCGTTCCTGATCAAGTGTTAGGTCATGGCGCATCTTCATCCTTTCGGCACGCCTATAACGTCGCAGGAATGGTCTCGTGAGATCACTGCCGCTGGCCGCATTCTCATCATCGGGAGGAGTCTGTGAATTTTTAGATGACTTCACGTTTTAAGATTTAATATCAGCGATTTCATCTTATCGATGTTTTTATCGTCCATATCAAAGGTAATGTAGTCTAATAAAACCTCTTTATTTTTTTCAAGCTTGTAGATCCAAAAACCTTCTGGTGCTGCAACTACAAAACCGCCCATGCCAAGCAGTAATGCATAGGTTTTAGCTTGGGCCACGGCCCTGTTGAGCTCCTTTTCATTAGCGATTCTAATTTTATTTTCAATTATAGTAATGTCAGTGTTATCGTTATCTTTCACAAGATAGTCTATGTGGCATGTATGTGGTTGACTGGTCATGAAATCATACGAAACCTGTCTTTGATGTTTGAATCCCCAACGTTTCAGCAACGGCTCGATGATCTTATCTTCAAATTCTTTTTCATCCTCAAACTCGACGATATTATTAATTTGAGGTGCACATGAAGTTATCTCTGGCTTTAGATTAAATTTCTCTTTGATATCTTTATCAATTAGATCCAATAACCGGTTATACGCAAAATATGGTATCTGCGCGGTTGAAACCCCCTGAGACTGGACTCTCACAAAGCTCCACTGTTTTAGGATCGCATCATGCTTCATTTCTCCCATCGTAATGTCTCTTATTGGGGTAATTTTCTTCAGTGGAACCCAAAAGCCCTCCCACCCTCCATATGGATCAAACCAGGGATCCTCTTGGACACGATATATATCGGTAATCGCTTTGCGTGGTGCCTGTCTGTACATGAAGACAAGATCCCCTTCTTTCATTTCCTTTCGCCCAGACCAGACCGTATCTGGCTCTGCATCCAAGGCTTCAAAGTACGGCTCGCTGGTTGCCATGATCCAATATCGGTTGTAGTAATTCGTTGTTAGAAATGTCCTCCCCAGCCCATGGTACAGAAAATAGTGCACCCTTTGCTGAACTGTCTTTGGGTCCTCATCAGGCCAGTTCTTATCTGCGAAGATATGCAGCACTTCATTTAGTTTAATATAATTATCAAAGCTGTGTTTTCCCTTTCCAATCTTCGAGAACGGTAGGTTAAATTCGTCAACAATATCGGCAAAGAACTTCAGACCTGAAAAGATCTCGTCCTCCAACATGGATACTCGATAGAAGAAATATTTCTCAGGAAATACATAATTTAGCACTAAAGAGATACGGGAAACATCATTTTCGAATACCTTTCTTAAGTATAATATCAGATCCCTTTCTTTGGTTTTTGCGGACTTCCTGACTAATTTTTGTATCGAACTAAAGAAATCACTTGGCAATTCTAAAGGCCGCATGTTGTTCAATGCAAAAAGCAATTCTTCTATGCTATAACCCACATTCCGCATTAACGCTCCAGTCCGTAGTATTTTTCGCATTCTGGTCCGAACAGTTTGATGATCTTTATGGTATTCTCGTTGAGGTTAGCGATTTTCTGGTGTTTCTCGCCGCAGAGCCATATGTTGACTTCAGTGACTCCGAGGAACATGAACGCGATCCAT
>NZ_JASFYM010000019.1 GCF_030055635.1 Methanothrix sp.
AACTCCTCAGGAGAGGGGCAGGTAGTTGTCGGCGGCCCGTGTGAGTACGAGATGTACAACGGAACTGCCACGATCTGTTCGGTGATGCAGACGAACGAGTCGATAGCTCAGGCAGAGATCACAGGAGGGCCGGGGTATGCTGGATACGAGGTGAGGTATGAGTTCACGCCATCTGAAGAGCTGCCGGTGTGGGTCTCAGATCACCTCAACCAGAGCGGGAACTGCAGCCTGCTGCTCCAGCTGTGCAACTCCTGGTATCCGGGGCCTGCATTCCTCGAGAAGTACAACATCACCGAGGGAGCTGTCTTCCGGGCCACCCTCAGGGCGATAAGGACCGGGAGCTGCACGCCTGTGATTGTAGAGCTGGAAGGGGTCGAACGATGCGATTACTTCGAGTCAGGATCGCCCCAGGCGAGCTGAGGATCCTGGGAGGCGCGAGGTTTGGGGCAGAGGGATACAAGGCATCTGGATCGGCGAACAGGGCAACAATCGGTTCCCGGGCATCATCTCATTGAGCTGGATTCATGATATCGCGACCGTATCCGGCGACCCGCAGTGCGAGGTAGCAGTGCTCGAGCGCAGATATGCCGCCGAAGGGAGACCTCCTGAAGCCTCCATTATCGTTTTGAAGAAGATCAACAAATGATCTGATCCCAGGAGGTTCCCTGTGTTTTATACGCCTCGCTATCATGCAGCCTGCGTATGTGCTCTCAAGGGTCTCTGTGGTGGATTCTGGATTCGGTGTGTATCCCCTTCCGGTCTCGCAGCTCTCAAGCAGCCTCATGAGTTGTGTGATGTGGAATTCTGAGAGCTTCGCCTGGCCCGCTCTTTTGGCGATCCCCTCCAGTATCTCCAGCGCCATGTAGGCTCTGACGAGCTCACGGCTCTTTTCCAGAAGCAGAAGCGCAGGTCTCCTGATACTTTCAACATCCTCATCAGGGCTCACCGCGCCAAGCTCTAGGCGCCTGAGAAGCGTGCCGAGGGAGGACGAGAATATGCTTGAGGCGTGCATTCCGTAGAGATCGTACTCGAAGTATTTGATCAGCGGAGTCCTGGGGATGAAGCACTCTATCGCGTGATGCTCTCCGCGGTACAGCCATTCGAGCTTTCCGTCATTCAGCTCAGGCATGCATCCAGCAAGCTTCAGACATCCTGCTGCGTAATAGGCACGGCTTAGATCGAAATAATCATGATTCAGGATGAAGCACACGACCTCATCATCCGGGGATTCGGCGTTCAGCATCTTTAGTGATGCAATGGCGAAGAAGGTATCCTGAACGCTCGGCTCGGTGCCCCTTACCGAGGAGTAACCGCTTGTGAAGCAGTCCTTCCAATGTATTCTGACACGCCTCTCGTTTATGTACCTCAGCAGCGCTTCCAGGTTCAGCACAAAAACCTCCGTCAACGGCTCGGAAAGCCAGAAGGCATCAGAAGCATTTGAGAAGTTCGGAATGGAAGAGCATCCAGAGACACCGAAAGCATCAGCCGTCCGACGACTGCTGCCCCTTCACAATATCCGCGCGCGAGAAGACCGTTCTTCCCCTGTATACTATCTTCTCTATCCTGTGATACGGTATCTCGGTGCCCATGTACGTGAAGAACGACCTGCCGAGCGCTATCTCGCTTGCTCTTGCGCGGATCCTGTCCGACGGCGCGCCCCTGTGGAGTATCTCGATCTCCACATCACCGAGATCAAGGCCGCGCCACTTCATCTCGTTAAGGACGCGCTTCGGATGTCTGCCGAATGGGAATAGCTCCTCCATCGTGCTCAGAAAGTCTTTTAGAGCTGATAAGATATTCGCTCTGTATCACGCTGGTAGATTGATATGTTTCCCGAGGACGAGTACCAACTGGAATTCTTCAGGGCAGAGGGTTTTGTTCGCAGGATGTGCGAGAGCTGCGGAGGCAGGTTCTGGACCAGGGATGCCTCTAGGAGGACATGCGGAGATCCGCCGTGCGATCCGTACTCATTCATAGGCACTCCTGTTTTCAAAGAGATGGATCTGGACTCGATGCGCGAGCACTACCTGGGGTTCTTCGAGGCGCACGGGCACACGAGGGTGCCGAGGTATCCTGTCGTCGCGAGATGGAGGGATGACATCTACCTCACCATAGCATCGATAGCCGACTTCCAGCCGTTCGTCACATCAGGCCAGGTCCCGCCGCCGGCCAATCCCCTCACGATCTCCCAGCCGTGCATCAGGCTGGACGATCTCGATTCCGTGGGACGGAGCGGGAGGCACCTCACCACATTTGAGATGATGGCGCATCACGTCTTCAACACAAAGGAGCACGAGATCTACTGGAAGGACAGGACTGTGGAGCTTTGCGACGAGCTCCTCCTCGGGCTGGGCGTGGATCCTGAGAGCATCACATACAAGGAATCTCCATGGGCCGGAGGCGGAAACGCGGGCCCGAGCCTTGAGGTACTCGTCGGGGGGCTGGAGCTGGCGACCCTGGTCTTCATGAACCTTAGGCTTGATCCCAGGGGAGAGTATGTCATAAAGGGCGAGCGCTACAGCCGCATGGACAACTACATCGTTGATACAGGATATGGACTCGAGAGGTTCGTCTGGGCCTCCAGGGGATCTCCAACAATATACGACGCTGTCTTCCCCGATGTGGTGAAATCCCTTTCAGAGATGGCAGGTGTGGAGCACGATCTTCATGATCCGGAGTACGCGGAGATATTCGCGAGAAATGCCAGGCTCGCAGGCATGATCGATCTCGGAGAGGCCTCGCTGAGGGATCTGAGAAAGAGGATCGCAGAGAGCATAAACACCACTCCTGACAGGCTCGAGAGCATAATGGCGCCGATGGAGAGGATCTATGCGATCGCGGATCACACCAGATGCCTGGCATACATGCTCGGCGATGGTATAATTCCATCTAACGTCAAGGCCGGCTACCTCGCGAGGCTCGTGATTCGAAGGACCCTGAGAATGATGAGGGATCTGAAGCTGGAGATCCCGCTGTCTGAGATCGTCGGGATGCAGATATCCAGGCTCGACTACCCGGACTGGAGAGAGCGGATGGAGACGATCTCAGAGATCCTGTCGCTGGAGGAGCAGAGGTATTCTGAGACCCTGGAGAAGGGGAGCCGGATGGTCTCGAAGATCGCATCGCATTACTCAAAGAAGGGCGGCCGGATACCCCTCACAGAGCTTGTATCTCTGTACGATACTCACGGTATTCCTCCTGAGATCGCGAAGGAGACCGCCGGTGCGCTCGGCGTGGATGTGGAGCTTCCGGATAACTTCTACTCCATAGTAGCATCGACACACAGCAGGGCGGAGCAGAGTGAGGTCGAGACGCGCTCGCCGCCGTTCGAGAAAACCGAGCGCATCTTCTATTACAGACCATTCGATCAGGAGTTCGAGGCAACTGTACTTGGCATATTCGAGGGCTGTGTTGTCCTCGACAGAACACTCTTCTACCCAGAGGGCGGAGGCCAGCCCGCTGATCATGGAGTCCTGGAGAGAGACGGTCAGGTGTTCAACGTCACCGATGTGCAGATGATCGATGGGGTTGTCCTGCATCGGGTGGAGCCCGAGGGGCTCTCCCAGGGCGACAGGGTCACCGGAAGGATCGATATGCGCAGGAGAATGGCGCATGCGAGGCACCACACAGCCACGCACATCATCAATGACTCGGCGAAGCGTGTTCTGGGAAGACACGTCTGGCAGGCTGGCGCTCAGAAGAGCGAGGACAGGGCAAGGCTGGACATATCCCACTACAGGAGGATCTCCGAGGATGAGCTGAAGGCGATAGAGCTCGAGGCGAACCGGCGCGTGATGGAGATGATTCCTGTGATCACTGAATTCATGCCGCGCGAGGAGGCTGAGAGGCTCTTCGGCTTCCAGCTCTACCAGGGAGGCGTGCCGCCGGGCAGGGAGATCCGCGTTGTGAGGGTTGGATCTGACATAGAGGCCTGCGCCGGCACACATGTCACGAACACCGGAATGATCGGCCCGATCAAGATACTAAGGACAGAGAGGGTCCAGGATGGCGTGGAGCGGATAGAGTTCGCAGCGGGAGAGGCAGCCGTCCAGAGAATCCAGGAGAGGGACGATATACTCGCGGAGGCAGCATCGGTTCTGAGGGTGCCGGTGGAGCAGCTTCCCAGGACAGTGGCCAGGTTCTTCGAGGAGTGGAAGGAGCAGCAGAAGGAGATAGAGCATCTGAAAGAGGAGATCGCAAGACTCCGGATACTCACGCTCTCAGCAGAGGCTGTGGATGTGAATGGTGTGAGGATCGTCGCCAGGGATCTTGAAGAGGCAGACGGCGAGACCCTGCTCAAGGCCGCGACGATGCTCTCAGAGAGCGATATGGTCGCGATACTCGGCGGTGCCAGCGGCGGCGCGGCCAAGATCGTCGTGTCTGTGGGAAGGTCCGGGGTCGAGAGGGGGCTGAACGCTGCTGATATCGTGAGGGCTGCTGCAAAATACATCGGCGGAGGAGGCGGCGGAAAGCCTGATCTTGCGCAGGGGGGAGGACCGAACATCGGAGGGCTGAAGGCGGCAATCGATGCAGGGCTGAGCGCTGCCCGGAGGATGCTCCACGGCTAGGCGATCCGGAATGTGGAGGGAAATCAGTACCCAGATTCTGCGGAGATGCTCTGAGGAATCTGCATGTTATCACACTTGCTCGGGGAGGTGAGCAGGGCGCAGATCGTGTGCGCCCGGTTTCATGGATGATGAGGTGCTGAAAAAATACAGAGCTGCAGGCAGGATACTTGCAGATGTCATCAGCAAGGCCTCTGCGAGAATAGACGTCGGCGTGTCTCTTCTCGAGGTGGCAGATTACGTGGAGAGCAGCATCCGGCAGCTTGGCGGGGAGCCTGCATTCCCGTGCAACATATCACGGGATCGCGAGGCAGCTCATTACACACCAAAACCGGATGATGATGCGGTCTTCGGCGAGGAGATGGTAAAGCTCGACATAGGGGTGCATGTCGATGGCTACATCGCGGATGCAGCTGTTACTGTCGACCTGAGCGGCCACCCGGATCTTGTGGATGCCTCCAGGGCGGCGCTGGATGCGGCTCTCGAGCTGGTCGCACCTGGGGTGAGCACGTGTGAGCTCGGCAGGGCCATAGAGTCAGCGATAGAGGGCTACGGATTCAGGCCGGTCTCAAACCTGACAGGCCATGGTCTATCGAGATTCAACGCGCACACAGAGCCGACCGTTCCGAACAGGTCTTGCAAATCGGGCGTGGAGCTCAGGCCTGGTGATGTGATCGCGATAGAGCCTTTTGCGACGAACGGCTCGGGGAGGATATCAGATTCCCCAGTCGTCGAGATATTCGGCTTCACATCCCGCAGGCCCGTGAGGGACAGGCGGGCGAGGGCGCTGCTCGCTGAGATCGAGACGAGGTTCAACGGGCTGCCTTTCGCCCGCCGCTGGCTTATGGGGGAGAGCGTGGATTATTCTCTCCAGAGACTGATCCGTGCCGGTGCGGTTCACACATATCCTGTGCTCTGGGAGATCGAGGGCGCTATGGTCTCGCAGGCGGAGCACACTGTGATTGTGACAGAGAGCGGATGCGAGGTAATAACAAGGTAGCTCATATCTCCTCCTCGAGCGGGCTCCCGTCCTCCTCCTTGTAGCTTGTGTCCCCGACCATTGCAGCTGCTATCGCATCTATCCCGTCGAGAAGCTCTGCCACAATGCAGTAATCCATATCAGGGATCTCCGGCGGCTTCTCCCCGGCTATAACCCTCGCGCCGATGTTGCCCACGACGGCAAGGGCGTCCTCTATCCGCCCATCCTTTTCTGCTCTCACCGCCTCGCTGATCATATCCTCTAAATTCCGATCCCTGTCGTAATCCCCGAGGATGTAGCTGTTGCACGATTCGAAGACCGCGGCCAGCGATGTTCTGAGCGAGGCGAGCATCATATCCGCATCCTCGCCCAGGCTCTCGTGCTCCGCTGAGACGATATCCCTTATGCTCCGTATCGTCGCAAGCGCCTCATCCTGGCTGAGCATGCCCTTCTCCAGTCTGGCTATGACCTTTAAACATGCCAGGATCACATCGTCCATGATGTATACAAAGACCGCCCCTGCAGCGTCCTGCTCAGACTCGGGGAGCCTGAACTGGCTCTCCTTTACCTTGTTCATCCAGTTCAGCCAGCGCTTCTGTGTGTAGAACTCCTCCTTCATGCTCTCCTCCCTCCGGATGCTACCTGTACGCATCGACCAGCGCCACTCTCTCCAGAACCAGATCCGGTATCCTCTCCTCTCCAGCAGCCTCAATCTCGGCATCTGATATATCGTAAAATCTCCTCACCCTCTCAGCATCAAAGCCAACCCCTTTATCATCGGGCTCGATGAGCGTGCCTGCGATCCTCCTGACCTCGTCCTCCTCTAGATCGTCGACGATGAGCAGGGCCACACGCTCCGTCGCATCAGTCACACCCAGAGACAGCGCCTTCTCTATCTGCCTCTGGCCGGATGCGTATCTCAGGATCTCAATGCCGAGGTCCTTCGCCACATTTCTGCCCTCCTGGAACGCTGCTATGGCCTTCTCGGCTGCATAAAACACATGCCTCTCGCTCACAACCATTGCAGCATCCAGGGCCTGTATCAGGTAGCCTTTTGATCTGAGGCTCTTTATCGCATTCACTACGCCAGGAATCGGCCTGCCGAAGAGTAGCCGCATAACAACCCGAAGATTTCCTGGTTTTTAATAGGTTGTGGTACGTCCAGAGGAGCTACATTTATCTTTTTAGAACGATACCACTGAGGCGATGGCCCGGATCTCTGCATTTCTCATGGACCTAGATGGTGTGCTGTATGTTGGAAGGAGCCCGGTTCCCGGTGCGAGGGAGTGCCTGGAGCGGATGGAGGAGCTTGGACACAGCTTCAGGTTCGTCTCGAACTCAACCCGCAGATGCAGGGAATCTGTTGCGAAGCGGCTCTCGGATATGGGATACAGAATAAAGCCTGAGCATATCTTCACGCCCTCTGTTGCAGCAATCGAGAGGATCCTTCGATCCGGGAGGAGAAGATGCTACCTTCTCTCAACAGGGGATGTACACAGGGACTTCGAGGATGCTGGCATAGTTATTGCAGAGGAAGATGTGGATTTCGTGGTTGTGGGGGATGCGGGCAGCAGCTTCACCTTTGAGCGCTTGAACGCAGCATTCAATCATGTTCTGAATGGCGCTGATATCATAGCTCTTGAGATGGACCGGTACTGGCGGGACTCTGAAGGGCTGGTCCTATCCGCGGGGCCGTTTGTTGCAGCGCTCGAGTATGCTACCGGAAAGAGAGCGGAGCTAGTGGGCAAGCCATCGCCTGAGCTCTTCAGCATGGCCCTCAGGGATATGGGTGTGAGCGCATCCGAGGCCGCCATGATCGGGGACGACATAATCACAGATGTAGGCGGAGCCCAGAGGATCGGCATGCGGGGCATTCTTGTCAGAACGGGGAAATACCGGCCTGAGCATGTGGAGAGCTCCGGCGTGAAGCCAGACTGTGTTCTGGACTCGATCGCGGATCTTGTGAGATGGCTCTGAGATGCGCTTTTTTTTGCAGCAGTGATGTGTGAGCGTGAGCTCACGGGTCTGGCACTGTTCTCATTATGATCGGATTGTTTGTTCAGATACAAAATTCTCCAATCCCATTTGCCAGATCAAGCAGCTGGAAAGGCAGAGCTCCAGTCAGGTCTTTATAATGACTGGAGCGGCAGAGGTGGGGTTACGCTGCACTTTAAACAGATGCGCAGAGGATGTTGTGGAATTTCGGATTCAAAAAAGCACATTACAACCGTTACATTTTCCATTGAATGGATACCATCGACCGACATTTTTTAATAATTCCTGTATGTGTTTTTGTTTGATGTGCATTGCCAGTTGATGTACGGATTGATGCTGTATGGCGAATCGCATGCTTTTGACTGCACTGGGGCTTGGCCCGAAGGAGACGAAATACGCTCTGGAGAACAGAACCTGGAAATCCTCTCTGTCTCCGGTGGCTCTGTACAATCTGCTTCCGGAAGACGGGCGGTTTGAGAGTGTGCTGGCCCTCTGCACGGAGGAGGTTCTTGAAAAGACATTTCCAATACTAGAGCAGGAGCTGCCTGTAAGGTGTGAGCCCGTGTGTGTGCCGCATGGCGTAAGCTCTGGTGATCTTCAGGCAACTGTGCATAACATACTGGAGAAGATACCACCTAAGACCAAGCTGACGCTCGATGTGACTCACGGGTTCAGGCATTATCCGTTCCTCTTCTTTGTTGCTTGTCTTTATTTGATGGCACTGAAGGACGTTGAGATCCATAAGGTCTGGTACGGACGGCTGGATGCAAAGAACCCTGATGGTGCAGCACCATTTATCGATCTGAGCATGCTCCTTGATATGGTTGAGTGGTTCCGTGTCGTTCAGTCATTCAGGGACATGAGCAACCCGAAGGCGCTGGCGGATATGCTGCTTGCATATGGAATGGATGAGATAAAGCCGGCCAGGAACATATCCCCTGATGCTAAAAAGAAGTACAACGCGGTCTCCAGCGCTGCAAAGGATTTCGCAGAGCTGTTCGGCATGGGTCTCCCGTTGGAGCTTGGCATGGCTTCAGCAGATCTGCAGAGGCGGATAGAAGAGCTGCGCAGGGTGGGAGATATTTCGTCGATAAAAATCCCCCTTGCGAATGAGTTGCTGCTGGAGATAGAAAAGGCAGCAGAGCGCTTCAGGCTGCCAGAAAGCAAGGAGAAGAAAGATCTCGTTCTAGATCTTGAGGAGATCCACAGGCAGGCGAAGCTGATAGATACATACTTCGAGGCGGGTTATTATAACAACGCTATCGGGCTGATCAGAGAGCTGATCATAAGTAGGCTGATGCTTGCAGATGATGAAAAGAGCTGGCTTGACATATCTCAGCGGAGGGATACCGAACGGCGTATTGGATCCCTTATGGATTACAGCAAAAAGAACAGCGCAGCTCTCACAGATGACAGGAAGATGCTTGCGGGCATCTGGAGTTTCATCGTCGATGCCAGAAACAAACTGCACCACCATGGAATGACAGAGGGTGGTGTCAAGCAAATCAAGATCCCAGAGTGGTGGGACAAGTTCAAGCAACGCCTTGATGACAATTCTTTCTGGGATTGCGGTTTCGGCGGAGGCTCTGGAAGGCTTCTGATCTCTGCACTGGGCCTTCACCCCGGATTTCTGTACACTGCTCTGAGACAGGTGAATCCAGAGGTATGCCTGGTGGTTGCATCAAATGAAACTGTGGGCGGATTGGAGGAGCTCACAAGAACAGCTGGTTACAGTGGCGACCTCGAGATTGAGGTTATGAATGCATATTCGTTCAACGGTATAAAAAATATCGTGGATAAATTTGAGGGGCGTATTATCGGATTCGATGAGGTTGTGTGCAATCTGACCGGTGGAACAGCAGCCATGCAGTATGCTGTCATCCAGTTTGCGAGGAGGGCAGAGCGCCTGGGAAGAAATGTCAGATGGATCGCAGTCATCGATAATCGTTTGCCAGATGAGCAGAAGCTCGACCCCTACTTTGAGGGGGAGGTGGTCTTTTTGGAGGATGCCGGAATATGATTGAGGCGAGGTTCACTATCGTCACTCCGCTCTTCATGGGCGGGGCGGATCCTAAGGTGCCGGAGCTGCGCGTGCCGGGAATAAAGGGCGCCCTCAGGTTCTGGTGGCGCGCTCTGGCATGGAGCTGGTGCGGAGGAGATCTGAGCAGAATCCGCGATCTCGAGGGGCAGATCTTCGGGAGCACGAAGAACGGGCAGTCCAGGGTGATCATGGATCTATGGGGAGCAAATGCAGAGCCTGCAAATGATCGCTTTTTTGAAAAATGCCAAGGGAAAAAGCGCCAAAAGTGCCAGGGTTTAATTTACCTGGGATACGGGCCAATTGACAGGGGCGAGCTGACCCGCGGTTATCTTAAAACGCCCCTTGATGCGACTCTTAGGATAAGAATTCGGCCGACGAGGAGCAATAAAGCTCCGGAACATTATGATGAATCAGAAATCAAAGATCAGATATCGAAGGCCCTGATCGCCATGGGGCTCTTTGGGGGTCTCGGAGCAAGATCAAGGAGGGGGTTCGGATCGTTCAATCTGACCGAGCTGAATGTGGATGGCAAAACAGACTTCAAATGCCCTGGGGGTTTGAAGGAGCTCGAAGCCTCAATAAAAAGGTTCTTTGAAGATCTGGATCTATACAACGGGCTGCCGGAATACACCGCTTTCAGCTCGGATACAGAGGTATGTCTTTTTGAAAATACTAGTGCTGACTCACTGGAACTGCTGGACATGGTTGGCAGGGCGATGATGGCGTACCGTCTGGGCACCAAGAAGCGAAGCTGGAAAGCATTTGTGAAATCCGGCGGATTCGAGAAGGACACAGAACTCGCTAAGAGAGCTCTGAACAGCAAGGTAAGCGAACACCCGAGGCGACTTTTCTTCGGTCTTCCCCACAACTATCACTTCAAGAATTCGAAAAAGAACCTCGAGATCAGAGGCAAAAACCACGATCGAAGGGCAAGCCCTTTGCTGATACATGTCCAGAGGCTGGGCACAGAGTATGCAGCGGTTGCAGCACTCATGCCTGCGAGGTTCCTGCCTGAGGGGGAGAAGATTCTGATGAGGGCCACAGAAGAAAAGGAAGAGACTGGAGATGCGAGGGTTCCGGTGGTAGGACATCCCAGAAGTTCTCCTAAATCGTGCGTTGAGCTCGACAGGAATGAGGCAGAGGAGTTCACTGTGATCAAGGATTTCCTGAAGTCCTGGCAGAAGGTGATCTGATGAGTGCAGAGGATAACATGATCAACTTCACCATCGGTCCTGTCCAGGGGTTCATCGGGCAGGCGCGTCGTACCAGGGACCTCTGGAGCGGCTCATTTCTTCTCTCATACCTCTCCGGCTGCGCCATGGCCGAGATAAGGAGAATCGGGGGCAGCATAATAGTTCCGGATGTCGAAGAGGATTGTCTGCTCAGATGGATCGAGAAGAAGGGCGATGGAACACCACCCAGGATCGGCACGCTTCCCAACAGGTTCAGGGCATCTGCAGAAGATCCTGCTGTTGCTGCCAGAAGCGCCGCGGAGAGGGTGAGGGGTGCGTGGAAGGAGATCGCAGACTGCGTCTGGAGGAGATACGTGGAGGATGTTGCGGATATCGGAAAGAGCACTCAGGAGATCTGGAGGAGACAGGTGGATAGCTTCTGGGAGATCCACTGGACGATCGGCGCGATGGAGGGCATGGAGGCGCGCAAGAACTGGAGGTTCTACAGGGACTGGGCGGATGGGCGGCCGACCATCGAGGGGGGAGACCACTGCACGATCATGAGCGACTGGCAGGAGATCTCAGGATATGTGCGCGCAACCGATGGGATGAAGCAGGAAGCTTTCTGGAGAAAGTTCTGCAAGAACACAGGCGGCATGGATCTGAGAAGCGACGAGCGGCTCTGTGCGATCGCACTGATCAAGAGGATGTTTCCCTCCGTCTCAAAGGATGCGATCGGCTGGGATGTGAACGCGGACACCTGGCCCTCAACGCTCTACGTGGCGGCGATACCCTGGTTCAGATCTGTGATTGCATCGAATCGGGATGTTGCGAACAGCTACGCGGAAAAGGCGAGGAGCTTCGCGAAGCACATACAGAGAAAGGGTGTTGCGGAACAGATCTTCAAAAAGAGCGATCCCTTCCTTGAGATCGATGCGAACTTCTACTACTCCACGCCTCTGAAGGATTCGAAAAGGACGCCTCTTGATGGAACCACCGAAAAGGGAGACGAGCCGGAGGATGTGAGGGAAAGACGCCAGGAGCTCGAAAATTACCTGGATGAGCTTTACAGGAGAAACGGAAGACCATCTCCCTTCTACGCGATGCTCCTCATGGACGGGGACAGCATGGGGAGGCTGATCAGGGAGAGGGGAGAGGCGGTCAGCAGGGCTCTGGCAGCGTTCGCAAAAGGCGTTGATGGTGTTGTGCGTCAAAACCTCGGAGTCCTGGTATACGCAGGAGGCGATGATGTTCTCGCGATGCTGCCTGTTGAGTGCGCCATGAGCTGCGCGCACAAACTCTCCGTTAAATTCACACGATCGTTCAAGGATTACGGGATGGATGCGACCATATCCGCAGGCCTGGTTTTTGCGAGCTACCGCGTGCCGCTTCGCTCTGTGATTCGGGAGGCGCATGTGATTCTCGATGACATCGCGAAGGACGAGAACGGCAGGGGAAGCATAGCTGTCAGCGTCCTCAAGGGCAGTGGCAGGTACTGCAGGTGGGTCAGCTCCTGGAGCGGTGCTGTTTCCTCGGAGACCAACGAGGTCCTTCTGGAGAGGCTGGCGAGGGTGTTTAGAGAGAAGGAAGAAAATGCATCGGGCTCTTCATCATCACCTAGTTCCACAACGTCCTCACAGGCGACTTTTAAGGAAAAACACGCATCGAGCTCTTTCTTCTACAAATCCAGGGAGCTGCTGCTCATGCTATCCGGCGAGCAGCAGTGGCGCCCTGGGATGTTCTTCGATCTCTCCAGTCTGGAGGGGTTGGATATAGGGGAGCTAATGCTGGCTGAGTACCTGAATGCGCTGGAGCACAGGTCTGAGATAACCGAGGAGGTCCGCGCCACAGCAAGGAGGTATGTGGGAGATCTTCTTTCGGTGAGCAGGAGGAACCCAGGGCCTGAGTATGGAAGGGATGGCGGTGAGATCTGCGCGGATGGAATGCTGCTTGTGAAGTTCCTATCACAGAAGGAGGTCTCGGAGTGAGGTATCTCATTTTAACACCCGTTGATTCCTGGTTCTTCAGGGATGGCAGGCCGTTCCACAAGGGAGAGGCGACATCTGATGTTGGCGGTTTCTTCCCTCCAAGCGCGTTCACAGTCGCTGGAGCGATAAGGGCGCATCTGGCCCGAAGCATGGGCTGGCGTGAGGACAGGCGCGAGCGCAGGTGGAGCGACGAGATCTGCAGGGTGCTCGGGGATGGATACGATCTGAAGGGTCTCAGGTTCAGGGGACCGCTGCTGTGCAGGGAGAGCGATCATGGTCTGGAGATACTTTTTCCGGCTCCTTTGAATCTCTACGGGAAGAAGGGCGATCGAGGGTATGAGATGAGACTCCTCCGCCCTGGAGCTGAGGTCGAGTGCGATCTCGGAAGGGTCAGGCTTCCATCCGCTGAGGGCATCGATGGGATGAAGCCTCTGTCAGGGTACATCACTGGAGATCAGCTGAAACAGGTGCTTCGCGGGGAGGTTCCGGAGGGACGGGTGATTCCGGCTGAGGAGTTATGGAGCTCTGAGTACGCAGTTGGTCTTGCGAGAGACTTGGAAACCAGGACCGCGAAGGAGGCGCACCTCTACTCGATAAACAGGATCAGGCTCGAGAGGGGAGTGCATCTCCTCATGGGCGTTGAGGGGATTGAGGATATGCTGAAAGAGCTGGATGGCGCGGTGATGCCCCTCGGTGGTGAGGGGCGGATGGCATCTGTGGCCATCACAACTCTCGTAGAAGACATCTATGGATTCAGGCCTGAGCTCAGATCCGAAAACGGAACGGTCAGGTTCACGCTCCTGCACATCACACCAGCTTTTCTGAGCAGATGGCCTGGTCCGGGAGATGCCATTCCCGGTGTTCCCGGCAGGGTCGTATCCGCATGCATCGAGCGGGCGATGCGCATCGGTGGCTGGGATTCTGCGAACCGGAGGCCTGTGGATCTCAAGCCGTTCATCCCTCCGGGGTCTGTCTGGTTCTGCGAGGCCGATGATGATAGGCTGGAGGATGTGAGAAGGCTGAGCAGGGTGGGAGAGTATACGGAATTCGGTTTTGGAGAGGTTGCTGTAGGCGTTTGGTGATGGTTATGAAGGGCATGATGCTCGGAATGCTTGCTGAGACTAACATACATTCAGGTGCAGGCAGGTCTGAGGGCTTTGTGGATCTGCCGGTGGCGAGAGAGGCTGTGACCGGCTATCCGGTTATAGCTGGATCCAGCCTCAAGGGCGCGCTGAGGGACACGGCCAGGGAGAGTGGGTTGGATGAATCCATCTGTAAATCTATCTTCGGCACCGAGGACAGGGCCGGGGATATACTGGTATCGGATGCCAGGCTTCTCCTGCTCCCTGTGAGAAGCCTCACCGGTCCCTACAAATGGATCACCTGTCCTCACATCCTGGAGAGGCTGAGCAGGGATCTGAAGCTCTGTGGTCTCTCTGATGGATTTGAGGTTGTGAGCGTCAAAAAGGGGGAGGCGATCTGGAGTGGGGATCATCTCTTCCTGGAGGAAAGGGAGTTCCGGCGGGTAGACGGTATGGATGAGAAACTGAAGCCGGTAAGGGCTGCGCTGGAGAAGATGATTCTCCATCAGAAGACCGCATCCAGGCTCGATAAGCAGCTTGTGATAATCAGCGATGATGATTTCCAGTGGTTCGCGAGCTACGGGCTGCCTGTGGCCGCAAGGAACAGGCTGGATGAGAACAAGAAGAGCAAGAATCTCTGGTACGAGGAGTCGCTCGCTCCGGACACGCTGATGTACGCGATGGTATTCGAGCGCAGGGATGGCGCGCTGGAGAGGTTGAAATCGATGTTTCAGGACAACCCCTACCTCCAGCTCGGCGGAAACGAGACCGTCGGCATGGGGTGGTTCGCTGTGAAGATCCTGGAGAAGGGTGAGGGGAGATGAGGAGCCTGGAGCAGGAGCGAGCGGCCCATGCCCTGGATGCCGTGAACTCCATCAGGAACAAAAGCTGTGCATCCAAGTTCCGGAGCTACGTGGAGCGTCTTCCTGCGGCCATCGTGATGAACGGCCTGGGCCAGGCGATGGCCAGCGAGCTTGCTGCTGCCGGACGGGCGGAGAGGGAAGAGGACAAGTCCGCCCACGAAAAGCTCTACGATCTGGTCTCTGACTGGATCCACAAGCGGGGAATATACTCTGAGAAGGACCTGATGGCTGCGATTGTCAAAGGGGAGCAGGATCGGTATGTTCTCGCACAGGCTGAGGCGCTGGCGTACCTCGAGTGGCTGAAGAAGTTCAGCCAGGCCTTCCTGGAGAAGGAGGTGTGATCACGCCAAGACCTCTTTACAGAACCACCTCTGAGCCTGTGCTCAGCGGCGGAAACGCAGGGCTCTGGTACGACAAGTTCTGCGACGTGTGGAACAATGATTTCAGCAGCCTCGGAGATCGCGGAAAGCAGGAGTGGATCGAAACAGTTCTGAATGAGGATGTTGGAGATGCAGATCTTCTCACGGAGATGCAGGAGCGTGTGAAATCGCTGATCTCAAATTCAGGCGGAAAGTTCATGTTCTTCAGGACCACTGCGCCCTTCGTCACAGGCCTCGGCCGGAGCCACCCTGTGGAGAACGGCTTCGCATGGCACCACACCCTCGGCGTGCCGTACCTCCCCGGATCATCTGTGAAGGGGTTGGTGAGGTCCTGGGCGAGCATCTGGAAGAAGGTGAACGGTGAGGAGATCAAGAGGATCTTCGGAGAAGAACCGGAGAGCTCAGGCGGTGTGGGATCTGTGGTCTTCCTGGATGCGCTCCCGAGACAACCTGTGAAGCTGAAGGCAGAGATAATGACGCCCCATTACGCGCCATACTACCAGGGGAGAGAACCTCCCGCGGACTGGCACAGCCCTGTGCCGATACCGTTCCTAGCTGTCGCTGAGGGACAGGAGTTCCTCTTCGGGGTCATCCCGAGAAAGAACGGCTCTGAGGAATGCGAGAAGGTGATGGTGTGGCTGAAGGAGGCGCTGGAGTTTGCAGGCGCGGGCGCGAAGACCGCGGTCGGGTACGGCAGGTTTCTCTCTCAAGATACAGAGACCGCAGAGTCAAAACCGCCAGAGACCAGGACACCCGGGCGCGAGTGGCTGGAGAGTCTCGCTGAGGAAAAAAGAATGAGCGTGGAAGATCTTGTCAACAAGAGCTACAAGATGCTTAAAGATGAATGGGAGAAGATTGAGGGTCAGGAGCTGAAGCTATCTGCCTTACAGGAGATCAAGAGGCTCTACCAGACAAAGGGGCTCTGGGAAAATCCCCCCACAAAAGAACTGAAAAAGGCGATTAACCGCTACAAGGAGTACGAGAGGGAAAAATGAAAGCCATGCTCTGCCTGATCAGCGAGCAGCATGTTCCGAACCTTCTGGGCGTTCACGAGCTGGAGCCGGATATTCTCGTGCTGCTTGAGACCGAGGGGATGCGAAAGAAGGATGCTGCGAACAACTTCCTGAAGGCCCTTGCGATCGGCGGCCGTGATTATTTCACGAGGCATGAGATAGTGCCGCTGAAGGATGGCGATTCCATAGAGGAGACGGAGAAGGCGCTGGAGGGGGTTTACAGGAAGTACAGAGATGCTGAGTGGGTTGTGAACATCACCGGCGGCACTAAGCCGATGAGCATAGGGGCGTATGAGTTCTTCAGGCATAAGGAAAACTCCAGGATAATCTACATCTCCGCATCAGATCAGTCAAAGGCGATCGACTTCTCTCTTGGAGCGGACATACCTCTGAGGCACAGGACGACTGTTGCAGAGTTCCTCGCAGGCTATGGCTTTGATGTGCTCAAATATGAGAAGATGAAGGAGAACGAGATGAGGAGCGAGAGGTGGCTCGGTCTCGCGGCAGAGATCGCGGCGAGGAGCCAGAACGGCGCAGTTCTGGGATTTCTGGCGAATTTATCGAGGATCTCGAACGATCGGAAGGGCAGGGACAGAGGGCTGGAGATCTCTGAGGCAGATGGTCTCTTCCTGAGCGATGATCATTTGCGCGAGATGATCGCATCGAGCTTCGCACTGGCATGTGATGGCGAGCGTTTCACAGGCGCTCTTGATAAGTACGCTGTCAGGTTCCTCACGGGCGGATGGCTTGAGGTATTCACCTGGGGATTGCTGAAGGGGCTTGATCGTGCCTGGGATGTGCATCTGGGTTTGCAGATCGAGAGGAAGAATGAAATGCTCCAGAACGATCTGGATGTCGCATTCATGACGGATCAGTCCCTCAGGATCGTGGAATGCAAGACCGGCGGACAGGAGCATGACAGGGAGGGGAGCGATACGCTGTACAAGATCGAGGCGATACGGAGGCAGCTTGGAGCCCTCCGTGTTCAATCGTATCTTGTCACGACCTCAGAAAATGTTATCGATTCTGGTACAGGGAAGGTCAAGGAGCATCTGGAGAACAGATCCAGGCTTTATGGGTGCACGATCATCGATCCGAGAAGGGTTGCAGAGCTTGCGCGCATGTACCTCGCAGGTGATGCGCAGCTGAATGCGAAAGTGGCGCAGGTCTTCCTGGGTGGTTGATATGATGGAAAAAATTGTCTTTTACCACATCGGCGTCGATTCGCCGATCGCGCCGGACGAGCCGCTGCCGCCACTGCCACCGATTCCTCGCGGCTCGCTTGTCGTCGTGGAGGGGCGGGCGCCGATATGGCGCTACGGCCTCGCCCTCCATCTCCTCCACGGATCTCCTGCGGCGGCAATCGCTTTTTTTGATCCCCGCCTCGGCGCGGTCATCGTCGTGTCTCACAGTCCTGCCTACCGCCCCGGCCAGGTCATCGATGTGACGCTGCCGTAGTCACATCCCTGCTTTCCTGGAACTCGCTCTTCGACATGAGCTGCAAACAGCAAGCTACGCCTATGTCGCCATATTTCAATCCCTGTTTGCTCTTATCCATCTGATAACTTGCCCGGAGAAATAGTGATAATGCTATGCATTTGTGATGATTGAATGAGTGGTTCCAGCAACCGACTTGCATAACATCCGAGTTGCTGGATACATAAGAGCTTTGCAGAAAAACCCGATCCCTGAATCTCCCGACATGCAGGAGAACCGTAAATCCCTGCCCCTCAGGTATGGAGGATTCACAGAAACATCAGCCCCTACCCTCGAGGGGTAGGGTTCTGATCATACACATGTATCAAGAAGCCCCTTCTTCTTGCCGCCACGCTTCTCGCCAGGCTTTACAGGCTCAACCTTGGCGCCCTCTTCCTGCTTCTCCTCTTCCTTTTTCTCGTGATGGGTCATTTTTCCACCGTTCATTGTTATTTTCACCAACATTTATTAAGCTTTCCAGTACGGTGCGCTGAGCGCGTGCAGTTCCGCTGGTGCTCTCATTGTGTGACGAGCGGCAGAACTCGTGCAGCCAAGCTTTTATCTCCGAGAAGGTCCACACTGTGGCTGTGTATCTCGACTACATCCCCTATCCATCGCTGCGCCCGCATCAGGATGAGATGCTCGACGCTGTCTACGATGTTGTCTCCACAGGCGGCCACGGCGTTCTGATGATAGATGCGCCCACAGGCTCAGGAAAGACGAGCTGCATATCAGCGGCACTTGCAGCCGCTCCAGGAAAGATCGTGGTGGCGGTCAGGACCGTGAGCCAGATAGGGGTTTATCTCGATGAGATAAACAGGATCTGGTCGAAAACAAGACACAGGCCCACGGTCTCGTATCTGATAGGAAAGCAGAAGGCATGCCCCCTTGCATCTGAGATCTGGGGGGAGAGCATCTACTACGCGTGCATGAGGCTCAGAGAGGGCTCGAAGAACTACATGGCCTCCAGGCTGGAGAGGGGACATAATGATGTCTACGATCCCTCCAGGGACGAGATACCGGATGAGCCTCCTGGGGAGAGAACTGTCTGCCCTTACTACCTGAGAAGCAAAGAGGCGTTTGAGATCAACGGGAAGGTTTACTTCAGGTCCTCATCGGCAGCTGTGGATGCTGCAGAGAGGATGAGCAGGAGGATCGTGCCTGTTGATGCCCTCGAGAAGACCTGCAGGGGCGTATGCCCTTATGAGGTGATGTCTCTGCATGCGAAGAGCAGTGACATCACCATTTTGAACTACCATCACCTCTTCAGCCCGGATTTCCAGGACGCGATAATCCAGTGGCTCGGTCTTGAGGCAGACCGCATGACAGTGATTGTGGACGAGGCCCACAACCTGGGCGACTCTGTGAGGGAGATGAACACCCGCGTGCTCACGCCCAGGATCCTGGAGCTGGCGGAGCGCGAGATCAACAGGTTCGAGAAGGCTCTGGGCCAGGCGAAGCTTGGGGAGGAGCATCACGACTGGCGCAGAGAGGGTCTGAAGACGGCCAGACATCTAATACCGAGAATCCAGAGGTTCATCACAGCCAGGGAAGCAAGATCGAAGGATGGGGAGACGCTTCTCGATGGCGAGCTCTTCAGGCAGTATGTGTACGATGGAATCGACGATATAGATCTCGCTCTCTCATATTTGAGTGATGTGGCGGTTGCGATCGCGGAGATGAAGCTTGCAGAGAGCGATCACGAAACACTGTATGGGGACATACAGCCCAGCCTAGCCACGATGGTCCTCTTCCTCAGAGAGGTCGAGGAGGCTGAGCATGACCCTTCATACCAGAGAAAGATCGTGACTACATCATCAGGAGAGAGGAGGTGGACCCGCCTGGAGGTGACGAAGATCGATCCCGCGCCTGTCATAAGAAGGGTTGTCGATAACGTCAATGCAACACTGATGCTCAGCGGCACCCTCTCGCCGATCGATGCATATGAGCTCTACTGTCTCGGCGAGCCAGGCAGAGCCAGAAAGATCTCCCTGCCGAATCCATTTCCCCAGAGCAACCGCCTGATCATAGCAGCTGACAGGGCGACTACACAGCTCAGCGCAAGGGAGAACCCGGAGAACAGGAACCTGATATCCGGATACATCAGCGCCCTGATAGAGGAGGTGCCTGGAAACGTCGCGGTGTTCTTCACATCCTACCCGATGATGGCCTCGTACAGGGATGCGTGCGCCAGGTTCGCACGCGGCGCAGGCAAGCGGGTCTTCACAGAGCCCAGATCCGCAGAGGATATCCCTAAGATCCTGGAGGAGTTCTTCAGGGCCGGCAGGAGCGCGGGCGCTGTGCTGCTGGGGGTCTCTGGAGGAAAGCTCGCGGAGGGCATAGACTACAAGGGCGAGGCTCTCAACGGGGTGGCTGTTGTCGGTCTACCCCTCTCAGTATTCGATGAGATCCAGAAGGAGGTCATCTCCTATTACACCCAAAAGTACGGCAAGAAGCGGGGCACGCTGATAGCTTACACTCTTCCAGCAATCAACCGCGGGCTCCAGGCCGCTGGCAGGGTCATAAGGGCGGAGAGCGAGAGGGGTGTCATACTCCTGTGCGACAGCAGGTTCGCATCCAGGGGTCTGGGAGGCGTCAGGATGTATCTGCCGGAGTGGGTTCAGGGTGAGATGGTGATGGCAGATCCTGAGAGGTGCAGGCTTCTGATAAGAGAGAAGCTGAGAGAGTGGGGGGAGACGTTTGCATGCTCAAAAAACGGATGAGCATGGTCATATGCTGCGACCGGTTGCGGTGAGTGATTTTGCCAGTGCTCCCGGCAATAGGCCGGGCTGCTGCCTGCTCACGAGGATTTTGATCGGCCTTTTTGTTATCTGCATCGCTCTCATTCCGCCGGTTACTTCCCGTGGTATCCACAGGCAGCATGCAGCAACTGCATCATTTCATTCAGGACTCCATTTCCTGGCCTTCATGACATTTGCTCTGCTCATGTGCTCCTGGATCCCCACAGCAGCGGAGACAGGCGCTCCGGTGCCTCCGGAGATGTTCGGGGATGACTACTACAAGGTCTACGGCACGCCGGATCTCACAGTCTCGCTGGAGATCCGGATGGCACTGGTCGTTTTCTTCACACTGTCATTCGCAGCTGCCACACTGGTCTTGCAGAGAGAGGTGGCGTGAGGTTCAGTATGTCATCGGTTGAGAAGGGTTGTCATGACATGGAGGTAACTACCTCTGTCAGATTGTTTGAACGAAACCAGCCCGCATCTCAAACGCTCTCACCCTTTCGGCACACATTTTTATTGCACTGGGTTTAGGAAGCAACCTTCCAAAATTACTTATATTTTGAGGTAAATGGTAAATTTATGATGGAAGTTTCATCTCAGCTGAGAGGGCTCACGATCACGAAGAGCTCGAACGCGTTGCTTTTAAAAAACACCGGCAAAAAAGACCTCACGCTGTCGGTCGAGCTTGCGGGCAGTAAGGCGTTATCCGTACCTGAAAAGTACAGAACACTCAAAATTAAAGCGAATGGCTATGCAAGGATCCCGTACAGGTTCGGAAAAATGAATATCGGCTGGCCGATAGCTCTCAATGGGAGGCATACAGCCGCGATCCGGCTTTGGAGCAAGGACCCGAAGAGCAAAAAGAAGGTATTGATCGCTAATACGATCGTGGAGACACGGTCTCCGATCTTTGTGACTGAGCTCCACTGCATGGAGACCACAGAGCAGGAACAGCATGCCATGAAGGGCAACAGTCCGCCTGTTATCACAATGAGGGCTGTGAAGCCCGGGACATCGGTGCCGAAAAACACGGGAGAGGTTGAGCTGAGCTGGGAGATCACTGGTGCTGATGTGATGGAAGACTACATCACTTCTCCAGACGCAGAGGTTCTGGAGCCCGGATCATTTACAGCCGGGGGTGGCTGGGAGTGCTCCCCCCATGTTACGCCACCGAGCAACTCGTACATCTACACTCCAGGTCCCACAATCACTCAGACATTGCATGCGCGCAATGCGGATGGGGAGGTGTATGAGCATGAGACCATCTATTACACAGCCAGTGTGGGCTACCATAACGCAAGATGTCCGGCTGGAGGAACAATACATACTGATGAGCTGGGCACCATCAGGAGTTTCCTGGAGGATATCGAGGCGCGACTCAGGTCCAATGCCCTTGCGGATCTGCCGGAGTTCGTTGAGGATTGGAACAGAACGATAGAGGAGAGGATCGAGAGGGGCGAGCTTCCCGATCGTGCCAGAGACTTCATGTTCCCCGAGTTCGATGACATGGATTACCTGAGTGGACGTGTTGGAACTGGCAGTCTGGCCGATGATATTCTCAGTGCTATGGAGAACGTCTTGATATATATTAAACCGTACACGCTTCCAAGAGGGTACAGGCCGGGCACACTTCCTGCAGACAGGCATGCGCTCTGCGACGATGGGGTTTACGGGATGACGTTCCACTCTAGTAGACATCCCGACTGCAACTGGGTTTCTGTATGCCTTGATAGTGATGCAGACGCCCTGACACTTCTCCATGAGCTGTACCACTACGCCACTGGTAGCGGTGATGAACATAAAGCCTTTGCCGTATCTTGCTGCTGCTTCGATTTCCTGGCACCAGAGCACTGGTAATAGCGATAAATCGACCATGTGTGTTTGCCAACTTCAGCTCATGAAAGCAAGTTGCTGATCACATTCACCAGATCACATCGCCACGCTGGCATACTCGTGAGCAGACCATCAATTAGATCAACTATTTTTATTTTTACTGAATTCTTGATCTGAGCCGAATCGGCAACTATAAAAGCATCCGCACCGCGATACATCTGGGTATGGGGTGCTTTGAGGATTTTATGGAGCTGAGGGAGAGCGTCGAGGACGCCCGAAGGAGGATCTCCCTGCGGCGCAGTTCATTATCATCAGAAAGGGTGGAAGAAGATGCACAGAGATGTTGTGGCGCGCTACCGCGTCGAGACTGATCTTCCCCTGAGAAAAGCTGCTGAGGCGATAGCTGCTGAGCAGTCGACGGGGACATGGACCGAGGTGAGGGGAGCTGAGAGCGATCTTGCAGCCAGGGTTCTATCGATAAATGGCAATACTGTGGAGATTGAGTTCCCCGTTGAGCTTTTCGAGCCGGGGAACATACCGCAGTATCTCTCTGTTATAGCGGGCAACCTCTTCGGTCTGGAGGCTCTGAAGAAGGTCCGGCTCCTCGATGTTGATTTTCCGGAGTCGC
This sequence comes from Methanothrix sp., assembly GCF_030055635.1. Lineage (NCBI taxonomy): Archaea > Methanobacteriati > Methanobacteriota > Methanomicrobia > Methanotrichales > Methanotrichaceae > Methanothrix > Methanothrix sp. The sequence continues at coordinate 22,760 of NZ_JASFYM010000019.1, forward strand.
TGGTCAGGGCGCACAGCGGACCGAAGTTCGGGATAGAGGAGGCGAGGAGTATCATCAACGTGCATGATCGGCCTCTTGTCGGCACTATCGTCAAGCCCAAGGTCGGGCTGAACCCCAGGCAGACAGCCGAGGTCGCTGGGGCTGCTGTGAGGGGCGGCCTTGATCTCGTCAAGGACGATGAGACGCTCACAGACCAGAGATTCTGCCCGATGGAGGAGAGGGTCGAGGAGGTCATGGCCGAGCTCGACAGGGTCGAGAGCGAGACCGGGAAGAGGGCGTTCTACGCTGTCAACGTCACAGCTGGCGCTGATACAATCCTTGAGAGGGCGGAGAGGGCGATCGACCGGGGCGCGAACATGCTCATGATCGATGTCCTGACAGCTGGCTTCTCAGCGCTCGAGGCGCTCGCAAGGGGAGTGGATCTGCCGATACATGTGCACAGAACAATGCACGGAGCGATTACCAGGGACAGAGCGCATGGAATATCGATGCTTGTCATAGCGAAGCTCGTGAGGATGGCGGGAGGCACCAACCTGCACACCGGCAGCTATGTTGGCAAAATGGCCAGCGATGTCGAGGAGAACAACCAGTGCAGAGATGCCTTGCGTGGGGAGTGGTATGGCCTTAAGAGGGTATTCCCTGTGGCTTCAGGCGGCATACATCCCGGGAAGGTCGCAGGCAACCTGGATGGCTACGGTATGGACTGCATAGTGCAGGCTGGCGGTGGCGTACATGGTCATCCCGATGGGACTACCGCCGGAGCGAGGGCCATGGTGCAGGCGGTTGAGGCGTGGCTGAGCGGCGTGCCGGTGAGGGAGTATGCGAAGAGTCATAAGGAGCTCGAGCGTGCGCTTGAGCGATGGGGTGTTTGAGCTCCTCCCATGGAAGTGAAACCGAAGGTTTTATATTCGTAGATGGGGATGGATTGACAGTCTGTCACGAGTCAAGCGACGCGCGCTGTTTGAAAAACAGCATGGATGTAGTGAGGGATCAGATGGCGAGACACGAGATCTTGTCGAGAATCAAGCAGGCAGAGGCGGATGCGAAGGCCAGTGTCCAGCAGGCCTTGCAGGAGAAGGAAAAACGCATCGCTGATGCCACTACCGAAGCAGCGAACATAGTGCGTACAGCCGAATCCGAAGCACAGGCCTTCTACGAGAAGGAACTCGCCAAGGCGGAGGGCGAAGTTAAGGCCAAGAAGCAATCGGTTATTAGCGAGGGCATGCGAAAGGTCGATGCCTTGAGGTCTAGTGCAAGCGCAAAACTGGACAAGGCGGTTGAATACATGCTAAAGGAGTTTATGGGGTTGTTGCATGCTTAGACCCGTTGAGATGAGCCGTGTAGTCGTCGCCGGGTCGAAGAATGTGATGGAGTCTGTGGTGGAGAAGCTCCATGAGCTCAACCTCATGCACATCGTCAACTACACAGGTGGTGCAGACTATTTTGAGCAGGGCAAGACGATGGGCAAGGGCAAGGAGTTCTCCGAGAACCTCATAAAGCTCAGATCGATTGAGAGATATCTGGATATAAAGCCAAAGGCTCCCGATGTCAGGTTTGCGGAGTCCCAGATAGTATCCCAGATGGACGATCTGCTGGGAAGGCTTGCGAATGATGTGACCTCTACCTATGAGCGCATAACTGCGATCGAGGCTGAGGTCAAATCAAAGCAGGATCAGATCAATGCGCTTCGGCCACTGGCGGCGATCGACCTGCCCATAGAGCTGTACTCAGGCTATGAGACCCTGGCGGTCTTCGTGGGAACGGTTGAGTCCGCAGTTGACGCCGATGTAGCAAAGGTCGCTCCCAAGAGCGAGGTCTTCACAGGGAGCTTCAAGAACACCACGGTGGTCGCGGTGTTCGTGCCCGTTGAAAAGGCCTCTGAGGTTCAGGCAATCCTTGCCGAGCATGGGTTTGCAGAGATCTCGGTTCCAAAGCTTACCGGAGCTCCCGATGTGGCCATAGCCACACTGGAGGCGGAGATAAAGCGGCTGGAGTCCGAGAAGGAGCCACTGCAGAAGAAGCTCAAGGATCTGAAGAAGCAGTATGAGGACATCATACTCGCTGCGGATGAGTACCTGAGCATCCAGACCCAGAAGACCGATGCGCCTCTCAGGTTTGCAACAAGCGAGAACGCGTTTGTCATAGATGGCTACGTTCCGTCAGCGGACTATGATAAGCTCAAGAGCGCGCTTGAGAGCACAACCGGCGGCAGAATACACGTTGAGAAACTCTCTGAGAGCGAGATGGAGGAGCTGGTCGAGAAGAAGGGCGAGGATATACCCACGAAGATCGAGAACCCCGGGATCGTGAAGCCTTACGAGCTCATCACCAGGCTTTTCGCGATACCTGAGTACAAGGAGTTCGATCCGACGCTTCTGATATTCGTGTTCTTCCCGATAATGTTCGGGATGATCCTCGGCGACGTCGGATACGGCATCATGATAATACTCGTGCTCATGATGCTGAAGAAGAAGTTCAGAACTGAGGGATGGACACAGCTGATCAACATCGTGATGATCGCAAGCGTCTGGTCTATAATCTTCGGCCTGATCTTCGGCGAGATCTTCGGGCCAATGGGCCTGTGGGGCAAGATCTTCGGGCAGCTGCCGCATGAGGAGATCCTTGCGCTGGAGGAATCCGGAAGGTTCTTCGGCGAGGGTGTCTTCGGTCCGCTTGGCAGGGTTGGCCCGATGGGAATGTTCCCGCTGTACAGGCTGGCCACTAATGCGGTGCTGATGCTGATCGGTGTCAGTATCTTCATCGGTGTTCTCCATTGTGGAATCGGTTCCATACTCGGCGTCAAGACAGAGCTCAATTATGGTGAGAAGAAGCACGCGTATTTCGAGAGGCTTCCGGTGCTGATCTTCCAGGTGGCTTTTGCGCTGCTGCTTCTCGGCCTGGTTCTGGGCTTCATGCCCATGGTGTATCTCATGGGTCTCCTTGTTGTGGTGGCTATCGTCATGATGGTCATGGGCCCGGAGGGTGTGATGGGTGCCACACATCTGCCGTTCTATGTGAGCAACCTGATATCCTACCTGAGGCTTCTGGCCATTGGCCTCGCATCAGTTGGTGTTGCATTTGCGGCCAACAAGCTGGCCTTTGGCGTCATCATGCCGATGCTCAGCGGCGGTGAGCACCTCACGATGGTCGCTTACATCGTGGGAGTCATCGTGCTGCTTGTGGTGCACTTCATCAACCTGCTGCTTGGTATACTGTCTCCGTTCATGCACCCCCTGAGGTTGCATTACGTCGAGATGTTCACCAAGTTCTACAGCCAGCATGGTGGTGGAGTTGAATACAGTCCCTTCGGACACGTCCGGAGGTATCTGAAGGTATAATAGGACGAACAGAAATTGAATGGTTATAATAATAGTAAGGAGGTTTGAGGAATATGGCTATAACGGATGCGGGAGTAATGTACGGTCTGTTGGCAGTTGGTGCGGGTCTTGCGACTGGGCTTGCCGGTATCGGTGCGGGTGTCGGTGAGCAGGGCATCGGAGCCGCCGTCGTCGGCGTCGTTGCAGAAGAGCCTGGATTCCTGGGCAAGGGCCTGTTCCTGATGCTGCTGCCCGAGACGCTGATCATCTTCGGGCTTGCCGTCTCGCTGATCCTGATGTTCGCCTGGTCACCCTTTGCCGCGTTACTCTGAGCACCCCCATCCAGAAGGGTGAGAGGCAATGGCACTAGATGCAGTGGTTGAGGATATTCTGGCAACAAGCAAGAGCAAGGTCGCCCAGATAAATGCGGAGGCCGAGCAGGAGGTTGCCAGAATACTTAGTGAGGCCAGAGAACGTGCCGCCGATATAAAGTCCAGGAAAGAGGCAGAGGCAAAGCACGACATAGAGGCTCTTGTGCGCAGGGAGATGTCCAGCGCAAACCTGGAGCTCAAGAGGGCTGAGCTGAACGTTCACAAGGAACTCCTTGAGCAGGTGAGGACGAAGTTCCTCGAGGGGGTCGCAAAGCTGCCCAAGGACAAGAACGAGGCTCTGATAAAGAAGCTCCTGGAGCCCTATGATCTCAAGGATATGAAGGTCTACTCCAGCAAGAGAGATCAGGCCTTTGTATCCTCTCTTGTCCCCAACTACGGAGGCACGCTGGATATAATCGGTGGCGTGGTGGTCGAGAGCAAGGACGGGTCAGTGAGGTTCGATCTCTCATATGAGACTCTAGCGCGGGATATATTCAACGCCAAGGTCAAAGAGGTCTCCAAGCTCCTGTTCGGGTGAGAGCGATGCCAGTACTACGTTTGCCGAAGTTCGGAAAACCGGTGAAGTACGCATACATCACGGGCAGGGTAAGAGCGATGAAGACAAAGCTCATACCCAACGAGATGTATGCCAGAATGCTTAACATGGATATACCAGAGATTGCAAGATACCTCGAAGAGACCCAGTACAAGGAGGAGATCGATGCTCTGGCCAAGGACTACTCCGGTGCAGAGCTGATCGAGCATGCGACCTTTGCAAACCTGGCAAAGACCTACAGGAAGCTCCTTGAGGTCTCGATAGATGAGCCCCAGTTCCTGATACTGGAGTACCTGAGGCGCTGGGACATCTGGAACATAAAGACGATCCTCCGCGGGAAGTTCTATGGCGCCAGCGACTCTGAGATAATGAAGTACATAGTGCCGGCTGGTGAGCTGGACAGGGAGTTCCTGGAGGGGCTTGCCAAGAAGGACTCGATCAACGATGTCATAGCAGCATTCGAGGGCACGGACTTCGCTGAGGCTCTCTCCAAGTACGATGGGAAGTTCCTCGCCTCTGTGGAGAACGCCCTTGACAAGCTCTATTACTTCAGAATGGAGCGCGCTGTGGGCGGAACGCTGTCAGTCGGCGGCGGTCTCCTTCTCAAGTACGTGAGGAGAGAGATCGATATCAAGAACCTCATAACCCTCTTCCGCATGAACAAGGCTGGAATCGAGGCCGGCATCGTTCAGGAGAACCTGATACCTGGCGGCAAGCTCAGCGAGGAGCTGAGCCGGATGGCAGGACAGCCCTACGCGGATTTCGTCAGAGGGCTCGAGGGCTATCCGTTCTGGAGCGCAATCTCAGATGTGGCGACCGCAGACCTCGATGGCGTGAGCAGAATAGAGGCAAGACTGAAGGCCTATCTCATAAGATATGCCTGGTCTCTCTCCAACTACCATCCGCTGTCGATCCTGCCTGTGCTTGGCTACATAGTCACAAAGGAGACAGAGGTTGCCAACATCAGGAAGATCGTCAGAGGTAAGGAGGCTGGACTGCCCAACGAGCTAATCGAGGAGCAGATGGTGGTGGCATAATGGAGATTGCAGTTATAGGTAATAGTGATGCGGTCATCGGATTCAGCCTCGCAGGGATCAAGAAAGCCTACGAGGCCACCTCGGAAGAGGAGCTGATAAACAAGATAAATGAGGTAATGGCTGATCCGAATGTGGGAATTCTGGTCCTGCACCAGAATGACTATAACAGGCTTCCTAAGAGGCTGCAGTCGACCTTATCTAACTCCGTTAGGCCTACTGTTATCGCTATCGGAACCGAGCAAAGCACAGAGATGAGAGAGAAGATTAAAAGGGCAATAGGTGTCGATTTATGGAAGTAGGAAGAGTAAAGAGAGTCGCCGGACCGGTCGTGCAGGCCGTTGGTCTGAAGGCTTCGATGTACGACCTGGTTCTGGTCGGCGAGGAAGGCCTGATGAGTGAGGTCATCGGCATTTCCGGAGATAAGCACATCATCCAGGTATACGAGGATACCTCGGGTATCAAGCCTGGTGAGCCGGTCAAGGAGACCGGAGGGCCTCTGATGGCCCAGCTTGGTCCTGGCATCCTCACTCAGATCTACGACGGCGTTCAGAGACCGCTTCCCCTGCTGGCCGAGAGGTCTGGAGACTTCATCAGCAGAGGCCTCTTCGTCGATGGTGTAGATCACAAGAAGAAGTGGGAGTTCCAGCCCCTGGTGAAGAAGGGCGATAAGGTAAAGCCCGGACAGCCCATAGGTGTCGTCCAGGAGCAGCTCCTGATCAAGCACAAGATCATGGTCCCACCGAAGCACAAGGGTGGGGTAGTCAAGGAGATTTACAGCGGGAACTTCACGGTCGAGGAGACTGTCTGTGTGCTCGAGGATGGCTCACAGCTCACGATGCTCCAGAAGTGGCCTGTCCGCCAGGCACGTCCTGTTGTGAGGAAGCTGCCTCCGACGATCCCGCTGAGGACCGGACAGAGAGTTATCGATGGGTTCTTCCCGCTGGCAAAGGGCGGAACCGCAGCCATCCCCGGTGGATTCGGCACGGGCAAGACTGTCATGCAGCAGACGCTCTCAAAGTGGTCCGACGTCGATATAGTCATCTACGTCGGATGCGGCGAGCGCGGCAATGAGATGGCAGATCTGCTCCACGAGTTCCCCGAGCTGGTGGATCCGAGGACGAACAGGCCGCTGCTCGAGAGGTCGATCGTCTACGCCAACACATCCAACATGCCAGTCGCGGCTCGCGAGGCGTCGATCTACACAGGGATGACCACAGCGGAGTACTACAGAGACATGGGATACGATGTGCTGATGACCGCGGACTCGACATCGAGATGGGCAGAGGCCATGAGAGAGCTCGCCTCGAGGCTTGAGGAGATGCCTGGTGAGGAGGGCTACCCGGCGTATCTCGCTGCAAGGCTTGCCGACTTCTACGAGCGCGCTGGAAGGGCCGAGATCCTGGCCGGTGGAGAGGGCTCGGTCGCGGTCGTGGGCGCTGTATCGCCACCCGGCGGAGACTTCACAGAGCCTGTGACACAGAACACGCTCCGTATAGTGAAGGTCTTCTGGGCGCTCGACTCCAGACTTACACAGCGCAGGCACTTCCCGTCGATCAACTGGCTCGATTCGTACTCGCTGTACGAGAAGGATCTGGAGAGCTGGTATGCTGAGAACGTCGCTCCTGACTGGAACCAGCTGAAGAGGAGAGCGATGGCGATACTGCAGGAGAACGCCGAGCTCGAGGAGATCGTCATGCTGGTCGGCTCGGATGCGCTGCCCGAGGATCAGCAGCTGACGCTCGAGGTTGCCAGGATGATCATCAACTTCTGGCTGGCGCAGAGCGCGTTCCACCCGGTGGATACATTCTGCCCGTACAAGAAGCAGTATGATCTCCTGAAGGCGATACTGACGTACAGAGACTACGCATTCGATGCTCTCCGCAGGGGTGTAGCGGTCGATCAGATCAAGAGCGTACCCTCCAAAGACGCACTAGCCAAGCTCAAGATGGTTGAGGACTACGAGCCCGAGCTCAAGAAGGTCATGGACCAGATGAAGGCCGAGTTCGAGGCTCTGAAGTAAGGGGGTTGCCAATGACCAAGGAATACAAGACTATAACCGAGATCTCTGGACCCCTGGTGTTCGTCGAGAAGACCGAGCCGGTAGGCTACGGTGAGCTCGTCGAGATCAGGACGGCCAGCGGTGAGGTGAAGAGAGGCCAGGTCCTGGACACCTCGGATGAGATCGTCGTCGTCCAGGTCTTCGAGGGTACCGGTGGCCTCTCAAAGGATAGCTCCGTGAGATTCACTGGAGACGTCATCAAGATGCCGCTCTCTCCGAGCATCATAGGGAGGGTCCTCTCCGGCTCCGGCAGGCCGAGGGATGGCGGGCCACCCATCGTACCAGAGGTGGAGCGCGAGATCATCGGGGCTGCAATAAACCCTGCCTCGAGGGAGAAGCCAAGGGCTTTCATCCAGACAGGCATCTCGACCATTGACGGGACCAACACCCTTGTGAGGGGGCAGAAGCTGCCCATCTTCTCAGGTGCAGGTCTCCCGCACAACGATGTCGCCCTTCAGATCGCCCGTCAGGCAAAGGTCCTGGGTGAGGCAGAGCAGTTCGCGGTGGTCTTCTGCGCCATGGGCATCACAAACGAGGAGGCCCAGCACTTCATGGCAGACTTCGAGAGGACAGGCGCTCTCGAGAGGGCTGTGATCTTCCTCAACCTGGCAGATGATCCGGCCGTCGAGAGGCTCCTGACTCCGAAGCTCGGCCTGACAACGGCTGAGTACCTGGCGTTCGATCTGGACATGCACGTGCTGGTCATCTACACAGACATGACCAACTACTGCGAGTCCCTGAGGCAGATGGGAGCTGCCCGAGAGGAGGTTCCCGGACGCCGCGGCTATCCGGGTTACATGTACACAGACCTTGCCACGAACTACGAGCGCGCCGGGATCATAAAGGGCAAGAAGGGGTCGATCACACAGTTCCCGATCCTCACGATGCCAGGCGACGACATCACCCACCCGATTCCGGATCTCTCAGGATACATCACAGAGGGCCAGCTCATCGTATCGCGTGAGCTCCACAGGAAGGGCATATATCCGCCAATCGACATCCGCCCGTCCCTGAGCAGGCTGATGAACTCAGGAATCGGCGCCGGACACACCAGGGAGGATCACAGGGCTGTGTCGGATCAGCTCTACGCGTACTACGCAGAGGGCTGCGATCTGAGGGGCCTCGCTGCGATCGTCGGTAAGGAGGCTCTCTCTGAGCGCGACAAGCTCATCCTGGAGTTCGCCGACCAGTTCGAGCGCAGGTTCGTCAACCAGGGCAGGGATGAGGACAGGTCCATCATAGAGACCCTCACCATCGGGTGGGAGCTCCTCTCGATGCTGCCTGAGACGATGCTCACCAGGATCGACGACAAGTACATCAAGAAGTACCATCCGAAGTACGCAGGCACCGCAAAGAAAGAGTGAGATCATGGCCGTAATAAGAGGGACAAAGCCGACCAGGGCAGTGCTCATCGCCCTTCGAAGAAGGATTAAGGTGGCACAGACTGGTCACGAGCTCCTCAAGATGAAGCGCGACGGCCTCATGATCGAATTTTTTGAGGTGCTGAACAGGGCGAAGACGATACGGCAAGAGCTCGTCCAGGATTACATCCGGGCGGAGCAGAGGCTCAGCATGGCGAAGGCCGCGGATGGCACCATAGCAATAAAGAGCGTGGCCTTTGCCCTGCAGAAGGAGCCTGTCGTGGATCTGCAGTCCAGAAACATCATGGGCGTTGTCGTTCCCAAGATATCCGCAGAGGCCGTGCACAAGAAGATGTACGAGCGAGGATACGGTATCATAGGAACAAGCGCCGCCATAGATGAGGCTGCAGATGCCTATGAGAGCCTGGTGGACAAGATAATCACAGCAGCAGAGGTCGAGACCTCGCTCATGAAGCTCATAGATGATATCGAGAAGACCAAGAGGCGTGTCAACGCTCTCGAATTCAAGGTCATACCCGATATCAAGGACACCATCAGGTTCATAGGCTTCGCGCTGGAGGAGATGGACAGGGACAACATAGTCAGGCTGAAGAAGCTGAAGGCGAAGGCTCAGAAGCGCGCAAAGGCTGAGGAGGCTGAAAAGGCGGCCAAAGCAGCTGCCGAGGCTGCCACATAAGCATGACCGGATGGGCCGAGCGCAAGGCAAAGGAGTGGTTTGGAACCCCCGAGAAGAAGATGAGGTTGCTGCAGTGGCTGGTGTACATCTCCAACCTCTACGTGATTCTCGGGGTATTCATATTAATTTATATTCTCTACGGAGAGCACCTTCACGCGCTCTGGGACGCGATCAGGAGCGGTGAGCTTTAGCTGCTGTTGCCTCAGCGGGATCTGCCTGGATCACGCAATGGTTGTATGCTTTCTGGAACGGCGTTTTTTATGACTTGGGGGTTCTTTCTTTCCGGCATCTCTGTACCGGCATACCTTTTGATCGAGTGAGCTGCGATCGCAGCATATTTGCAGAATCATACGGAGGGAAACCGATTTCTCCAACATACTGATATCTCACTCTCATGACTCAGGCTCTTTATCTGGATGACAGCTACCTGCGCAGCTTTGATGCAGTCGTCATTGATGTTGATGACACAGGAGTTTATCTAGACAGGACCGCATTCTATCCGAGATCCGGAGGTCAGCCATCGGATTTGGGAATTCTGATCAGAGTCGATCAGGTGTTCAGAGTTGAGGGTGTTGAGCCGTCAGAGCATGGCATATGCCATCGCGCTCAGGGGCTCTCTCCCGGAGAAGAGGTCAGGGGCGAGATAGACTGGACGCGGAGGTACAGGATCATGCGTAGCCATACGGCATGCCACATCCTGAGCGCGGTGATATTCAGAGAGACCGGAGCGCTGATAACCGGGAACCAGATCGACACTGACAGGTCACGGGTTGACTTCAGCCTCGAGGCGTTTGACAGGTCGATGATAGAGACATACGTGGGAATGGCAAACGATCTCATAAAAGAGGGTCATCCGGTAAGGGTGAGGTTGATGACCAGAGATGAGGCGATGGAGATCCCGGATCTCGTAAGGCTTGCGAAAAACGTTCCGGAGAGGGAGAGCGTGAGGGTCATTGAGATCGAGGGTGTGGATCTGCAGGCATGCGGGGGCATGCATGTCAGGAACACCTCAGAGATCAGGGAGATACGATTGGTTAAGGCGGAGAACAAGGGAAAGAGCAACAGAAGGGTTTACTTCGAGCTGGTGGGATGATGCACATAATGGAGCTTCTCGGAAGATGCAGGGTGAAGATTAAGGACGAGCAGGTGGTTGAGACCACAGAGCCGCTCATAGAGTGGTGCCCTCTTTTCGACAAGGTCCGGGGAATAAAGAGGATAACATCCGAGGCTGCTGCCAGGAATGCTGAGTTCCGCATGAGAGAGCACGGGATGTTCACGCCCAGGCGGAAGCTCGAGATGAAGACCTTCGTGAGCTTCGGCGCCTCTGAGACCATGATGACAGGCATAGCCCGGGGGCTGATCGAGGCAGCGGTCACTGTTTGTGATGGGGCAGGCACGGTTATATCAGATTCCCCATCGCTGGTCCAGGGCATGGGTGGCTGGATCTCCGGCCTCCTGGAGACCGAGCCGATACCGGAGGTCATAGAGTACATCGAGCGGAAGGGCGGCATTGTGCTCTCTCCCAAGGATGCGAGGATCGATCAGCTCGAGGGCGCGAGAATTGCATCTCAGAGGTACAGGAGATTCGCGGTCACGGTCACAGATGCAGAAACTGCATTCAAGCTGAGAGAGCTGGAGCAGGAGACCGGCTGCAGGATACTGATTGTGGGGGTACATCTGACCGGCATATCAAGGGATGATGCCGAGCGGCTTCTATCCACTGCTGATATAGTAACGGGGTGCGCATCGAAGCATATCCGTGAGCTAGTGAGGCCACTCGTGCAGGTCGGGACCGCGGTGCCCCTCTTCGGCCTGACCAGGTGGGGAAAGGAGCTTCTCGTCGAGCGCGCGAAGGATGTGGAGCAGCCCCTACTCATAAACACGATGCCCCTGCCGGTTCTGCCTGAGCAGAAGCAGCCCAGGCCACTGGTGTGAGGCTCTATGGGCGCGAGCTCCGGTCTTCGTCGATCTATCCTTGGCACATGGGATGAGCCTGTGGAGGCATCGGTGACCGGCCTTTCGTCAAAGGCAGTGCGGAAAGTGGATTACAGTCCGACTCTTGCGAGCACCTCTGCTGGATCATACCTAAGGCGTATGATCCTGCTTCTTCCCCTCATGCCTGATCCAGTGAAGCTTGTCTCTACAAGCCTCAGCGCCTCCAGCCTCCTCAGGATCCCGTAAAACTTCGTGTAGCCTGCATCTGCGATCTCACGGTATACGCTGTAAAGCTCGCCGGACTGCGCTTTACCTTCGGGCTGCTCTGCGATTATCCTCAGCAGAGCTCTCTCGTCCCTGCTCAGCGATCTTATCGCATGCTCGAGATGCAGGAACCTGGAACTCCCGAACGCCTTTCTCACATCATCCTCTGATATGCTCCTGGACGCTCTTCTCTCCGCTTCCATTCCAGCGCGCTTGAGCAGGTCTATCCCCACCCTGAGATCGCCGGATTCTGCGGTTAGATCCACCACAGCATCAAGCACATCCTGGGAGAGAACACCTGGATAGAATCCGAGCTGAGCCCTTCGGGAGAGTATCGCGAATATCTCATCTCTTTTGTAGTGCGGAAACATTATCTCCTCAGGCCTGAAGACGGACTCAACTCTGGGATCGAGGATGTACTTCATGGAGGGCTCGCTGTGTGCAGCTATCACACCCGCCCTGAATCCGGGCAGCGACTCATGAGATCTGAGAAGCGTGTATAGTATGTGATCAATCTCCTTCTCGGGAAAGAGATAGCTTACATCGTCCAGAGCCACAATCAGAACGACTCCCCTGGATGCGAGCTCATTTGCTATTTTATCGAAGAGGTGCTTGAAGGAGATGCCGCTTGAGGGAGGGGTGACTCCAAAGATCTTCTTGTATATCTTCGAGAAGATGCTGTACCGTGTCCCGGCTATCTGGCAGTTTATATGGACAGGGATCACGCTTCTCGTATGCTTCTCCAGCTCCTCGAAGAGCTTTATTATCGCGGTGGTCTTTCCCGTGCCAGGTGGGCCCATGCAGAGCGCGTTCACAGGCCTGGCTCCACGAATGGCTGGACGCACGCAGAACCTCAGGCTCTTCATCTGAGCCTCTCTGTGATCGAATTGCTCCGGCACATAGTCCAGCTCGAAGACCTCAGGGTCCTTGAAGAGCGTCTCGTCCCAGAGAAGCATGTCATCTTTCATCTGCTTCAATCCACTATTCGAGAACAACTATATATATGCCTGTGCATTGAAAGAGTTCTCACAAAGGAGGGAGCATATACGACAGATACACAGGCTGGAGCGCAGGAGCAGGAAGAATCGAAGACCAAGATGCCGCAGTTCCTGCCGAAGCTTAGGGGCCAGCAGGTGATGATAAGGATGAACGACGGCAGGCCGCTGAGCGGTAAGCTTGTCTCGTTCAACGCATACGAGATAGTGCTCGATGCCGGGCCCAGGACATATCTGCTCTTCAAGCACGCCATCGCCAGCATAGAGGTCCCGAAGGGAATCCTGGACTGAGATGTCCGGGGAATCCACGGTATGCAGCTGGGGCTCAGAGCCCGGCGTTTATAACATCAGGGCCTCAGAGAACTTGCAGCATAAGTTAATATTCTATCAGCGTACCAGATCGTTATAAAGGGTTTCAAGGGAGTGGTTTGTTGTCTCAGGATTTCAGCAGGACTTTAGTTGGGGAGGCGCTGGTTGGGGATGGGCCTGAGGTTGCGCATATCGATCTGGTCATAGGGCCGAAGGGCGGGGCGGTTGATGATGCATTTGTCACATCGCTGGCATCACCGCGAATGGGTCACACGCCACTTCTCGCGGTTCTGGAGCCGAATCTGCCCGCAAAGCCATCGACTATGATCGTGAACAAGGTGACGATCAAGAATGCAAGGCAGGCGGCACTGATGTTCGGACCGGCTCAGGCAGCGGTCGCAAAAGCCGTGATGGACAGCGTCGCGGAGGGGGTTATACCCAGGGAGAAGGTCGAGGATATTCTCATAGTGGTCTCTGTATTCATCGAGTGGGATGCAGAAGACAAGAAGAAGATCTACGAGAACAACTACCTCGCGACGAAGATGGCAATAAAGAGAGCAGTTCGATCTGAGCCCAGGGTCGATGAGATCCTCTTCAGGAAGGATACTGCAAGACACCCATTCGCATGATAACATGCGTCTGATATCAGCGCTTCTCTGATGCAGATCACCAGAAACGAGCTGCATGGATTGTGAAGATCTCCATGAGCTATATGTGATCTACAAATGATTCATATCACTCATAGATATCAGCAAATCGAGTAATGGAAGCCCTACATGAAAATTAGCTACTTAAGCCGGTCAGTCTCCATCCTTGCTTGAGGTGCGAACCTCTGAGCGGGCAGGAGAGTGACGGATTGGATGATCGGCAGGGGAATTATGAGCGAGATGATTTCGTTGTATGATAAAATTTGCAGCAGCAGGAATGCAGATCGAGTTCTTATGGTCACGATCTCGATCATATTCGGCATATTCCTGATCGTGTCTGCATCTGGGCAGGAGCCCGGTTTTATCGGGCCGGATCTTGCCGGGAATCAGCCTCCAGCTATAACGTCATTTGTAAGTGATCCGCAGAGCCCGCAGGATGCGGGTGTGGAGGTGAAATGGATCGTAAGTGCAATCGATCCAGATGGTGATGTGCTGGAGTACATGTTTCTCCTGAAAGGTCCGGCGACAGGAGACAGCTGGAAGGATATGACCGGCTGGATAACCGAGCCGAGATGGGTTTGGAGGACATCTGAGAAGGATGTTGGCTCCAACGAGATCGAGGTTCGTGTGAGAGATGGATATGAGGATCTGGATGATGGTTATGATGTAAAAGAAACAGCCAGATATGTCATCAATCGTCCGGTTCCACCGAACCGTCCGCCACAGGTGATGGGCCTGTTTGCATCTCCTGAGCCTCCACAGGTTGCCGGTACAGTGGTCATGTGGAGTGCGAGTGCATCAGATCCTGATGGAGATGCGCTTCAGTACCAGTTCTTGCTCGATGGCAACGTTGTGAGGGACTGGTCGTCTGATAACACATGGGCATGGTCGACGACTGAGGTAGAAGCAGGATCTCACAGTGTGACGGTTGCTGTCAGAGACGGTGTTAATGAGCCGGTATCGACATCAGCTCCGTACACGATACTCATGCCGAACCGTCCGCCACAGGTGATGGGCCTGTTTGCATCTCCTGAGCCTCCACAGGTTGCCGGTACAGTGGTCATGTGGAGTGCGAGTGCATCAGATCCTGATGGAGATGCGCTTCAGTACCAGTTCT